>WSZW01000124.1 GCA_013139905.1 archaeon | reverse complement strand
TTGCTTTTTTTGGCATCTTGTTAGAAAAAATAATCGGTTCAAAAAAATTCATTCATCTTTATTTTGTCGCAGGAATTGCAGGAAGTATAGCATCAATTATTTTTTATCCTCAAGCAACATCTCTTGGCGCATCTGGTGCTATCATGGGCATCATAGGTGCACTTGCAACCCTAAGACCAAAACTGGTGGTATATTTTGGTGGTCCAATTCCTATGATATTTTTAGCCGCCATGTGGATAATACTTGATTTGGCAGGTTTGGCAACGGGTGTTGGAAATGTAGGACATGCCGCACATTTAGCAGGCTTTACTGTCGGTATTTTTTATGGCGTTACAAATTACGCAAAGTTTCAAGAAGAAAAAGAATTAAAAAAACAAATAGACCGTGATTTTCTAAGCGATGACGCAATAGACAACTGGGCAGACAAGAATATGTGATTTTTGTTAATATCTCATAAACAATCTAACAATTTTTAGCATTTCATCTTTAAACGTAATCAAATCAGCAGGTTTTATCGTCTCACTTCGATTATATATAACCAATCTATTACTGTTGGCTTCAACACATATTTTCTTTTTTCTATTCTCGAAGAATTGCAATATATTTTCGTTAAATGTATTTCTAATTGACATTTCATCCTCGCCCTTTAGAAGATAGTTTTTTGAAAAAATCGGATGATTATCAAAATCAATATCCTTAAATCCCACAATATCTCCAATTTTATCGAAAAACGATTCCGGAGCAAGAGAAAATATAGGAAGATTAATCTTATCACCTTCTGCAAAATAAACACTTTGAGAATATGTCCGACTATGTTTACCCATACCGACCGTATATTTATAATCAAAAATTGAAAATTTGATTCCCGAATTCTCGCCTTCAATCAAGTTTGTTGCTTTTTTCGAATAACCATCATTAAACAATTTAAATCCTGATAATTTATCTAAAAAATCACTTGGCGCCTTTTCAACAAATGACAAACCAATCATCATGGCCGCAGTCCTCAAATTTTCCGTCCTTTTTTTGGCTGAACGATTCACTAAAAACACAATAATTATAATAAGAAAAACAAAACCAAGAAATATCATTACGCCCGTATCATTCGCAAATATATTATATTCTGGAGCCATAAAAAATCACCAAACATGTATTTTATGCTGTATTATTTGAACGAGCGCGCATAAAAAGATTTTATTTTGTGGCATACTTCATCTTAACTATGAACGAAGCGATAAATCCCATCGCAAGACCCGCTATTGCACCAATATCCCAGCGGTTATAGTATGCACCAAAAGCAAGACCTATAAAGAAAAAGCCAACAAATGCCAATCCGCCCAATTCTTTCGATTTATCTTTTACCATATTAATGTATTGTATTCTACGGTAGATATATTTGACTACCATAAAAATCAAATTTAATGCATAAAAACATACATATTCTATGCATAATCTTTAAAAAAACTAATAGAAACATTTATATGCAATCATCCACAATATTCCTAACATTCACAAAATACTGAAAGTTACAAAAGTTGGTTCAATGAAAGCAAAAGAAGAATTGATAGAACACATGGTCGGATGCAGTAAAATTCATGGCCTTGACGACATTTCATCAAAAATAATGGCAATTTTATACTTAGAGCCAAAAGAACTATCACTAGAAGAATTATCAATCAAATCAAAATACAGTTTATCCGGTATTAGCACAGCAATGAAATATTTAGAACAATTAGAAATGGTAAAACGCCTTAAAAAACCGCATTCAAAAAAAGCATATTTTTTCATGGAAAAAGACACCTTAAAAATGTTTCTGGAATTTTTAATAAAACAACAGGAAAAAATAATTTTACCTACAATAAAAAAACTCCCGGGAATAATTAAAAAGTTCGAAAAAGAAGAATCAAAAGAAGAACTAAAAATAATAAAAGATTACTTAAGACAAATTAAAGCTTACGAAAAAATAAACAAAAATACAATTAGTATGATTAAAAAAGAACAAAATAGCTATAAATCTTAAAAACAAAGATATAATGGTGTTTTTATGAATAACAAAAAACCGATAATCGAATTAAAAAACGTAAAAAAAATATACAAAATGGGCAATGTAGAAGTCCCTGCTTTAAACGGAGTTTCAATGATAGTAAATCGCGGCGAATTTATCGCAATCATGGGTCCGTCAGGTTCCGGAAAATCAACCCTGATGAATATGGTCGGATGCCTAGATGTACCGACAATAGGTAACATATTTTTAGATAGCAAAGACATTTCAAAAATGACTGAAAGCGATTTAGCGCAAGTAAGAGGCAGAAAAATAGGTTTCGTATTTCAAAAATTTAATCTGCTATCAACCCTAACCGCACTAGAAAATATCACAATTCCTATGATGTTTCAAAACGTAGATGTTGAAAAAAGAAATAAAAGAGCAATAGAACTTTTAAGTTTAGTAGGTCTTGAAGAACGCGCAAACCATAAACCAAGCGAACTTTCAGGCGGACAGCAGCAAAGAGTCGCAATCGCGAGATCTTTGGCAAATGATCCTGAAGTAATTCTTGCAGATGAGCCAACAGGAAACCTTGACACAAAAACCGGAAAAGAAGTAATAGAAACACTAAATCGCCTTCATGATGAAGGAAAAACAATAATAATGGTCACACATGATCCGAACGTTGCAAAATTCGCACAACGGGTCGTATTAATAAAAGACGGGATGATTTCATCCAACCATAAGGAGAGTGTATGAATTATGAAAACAGGAAATTTTTTAGGAATATTTTTATTAGCAGTATTGCTTTTACCATTTGCAAATGCAAATGCAGCAACTTCAGCAACATTAGACGTATCAGTTTTACGGTATGAGCCAACTCCAACAGAGCCGGGACAATATTTTGATGTATGGTTTAAGGTAGACAACACCGGAGGCACGGTGGCTACAAACGCAGTTTTAACATTAGTTCCAAATTTCCCATTTTCAACAGACGATAATCCAATAACTGAAATTGGAATCCTAAATCCTCTTGATTCAACCACAATAAAATACCGTATCCGTGTTGCTGATAACGCAATTGAAGGTATGAGTGATATTGATGTTACTTACAGTGCAAATCCAAAAACAAGCATAATCGTATCAAAAAGTTTCGAAATTGAAGTAAGAACATCTGATGCTCAAATAGGAATAAATTCAATAAAAACCACCCCAAATGAATTTTTACCGGGCGAAGTTGGCGCAGTAACACTTGTTATCAAAAATCTTGCAGATTCAACCCTGAAAGATATAACTGTAAAACTAGATTTAACAAGTACACTCACCCCATTCGCACCAATAGAAACATCCACATTAAAGAATATAAAAACTATGAATGGTGGTCAATCAAACACAATTATATACAACGTAATAGCAACCCCTGAAGCTGTAAGCGGAGTTTACAAAGTACCGGTTACAATAACATTTAAAGACCTAGTAGGAACCGAATACACTTCAACCGAAATCATAAGTTTAATCGTTGGCGGAACACCACAAATACTTACAAACATAGAACCGGAAACAACTTTTTTAAGCGGAAGTACTGGTGATGTTAGAGCAAATATAATCAACAAAGGTCTGGTTGACATAAAATACGTAACCGTAAAAGTAAATCCAAACGGTAATTTCGAGCTTCTGTCAAACGATGAAGTATACATTGGAAACATTGATTCCGATGATTTTGACAGCGCAACTTTTAAACTACACGTTATGTCTGAATTTTCAGGAGAACTTATTGTTCCAACAACAGTTTCCTACATGAGCGCAAATAACAAAGCATTTGAAAAAACACACGATCTTAAAATGAGAGTTTACAGTGTAGACGAAGCAAAAAATCTAGGTTTAATCGCCAGTGGCAGCAGTAGCACAACCACAATTATCGTAGTTCTGGTTGTAGGTTTTCTAATATACCGATGGAACAAAAAAAGAAAAAATAAAAATAATTAATAACACCGTAGCTGTCGTGATTATCCTATGAGATTAGAATATGCAAAATATGCATTAAAAAATATCCGCCACAGAAAATTAAGAACCTGGCTAACCCTAATAGGCATATTTATAGGCATTGCGGCAGTTGCAGCATTAATTTCTCTAGGCCAGGGCATGCAAAATGCAATAAATGAAGAATTCTCAAAAGCAGGCGCAGATAGAATTACAATTCAGCCCGCTGGCGGTTTTGGTGGTATGTATGTATCTGAAAAATTATATCAAAGCGATATTGATGTAGTAAATCGCGTAAAAACCGTGGATTTTGCAACAGGGGCAATAATAAAAACCGGGCGCGTAAAATATAAAGAAGAAACCGTAAGTCTTTCAATTTTTGGCATAGAACCCGACGAAGAGACAAGACGTTTCATAGAAAAAGTTGATTTTTTCTTAGTAGAAGAAGGCCGGCAGTTTAAATCAATAGATAACAATGTGGCAATTTTAGGTTACAATACAGCAAACGAAAAATTTGACCGTAAAATTCGTTTAGGCGAAAAAATAACTGTTGAAAACAAAGATTTCAAAGTCATAGGCATACAGAAAAAAAGCGGAAGCCCAATGCATGATAACATGATTAGAATCACAACCTCGCAAGCACAAGAATTATTTAATTTAAAAGAAACCAAAGAAGTTTCAATGATATTTGCAAGAGTAAAATCCGGTATGGATCCAACAATTGTGGCCGAAGATGTGAAATCGGCATTACGAAAAGACCACAATGTAAAAGAAGGCGAAGAAGACTTCGTAGTTGCAACAGCACAACAAATGATAGAAGGATTTAATAACATACTCTTAATAGTTCAGGTCGTACTTGTAGGAATTGCCGCAATATCTCTTGTCGTGGGCGGTATCGGCATAACAAATACAATGTATACATCCGTTGTGGAGCGAACACGAGAAATAGGTATCATGAAAGCCGTCGGTGCAACAAACAACGACATAATTTCAATATTTTTAATGGAATCCGCGATGCTCGGGTTTTTCGGTGGAATATTAGGAATTGCAATAGGTTTATCCGTAAGTAAAGCCGTAGAAATTCTAGCTGTATCCGCAGGCGTTACCGTATTAAAAGCATATTTTGGTTATGAATTAGTGGCAGGCGCCCTTATTTTTTCAATGGTTGTGGGCATAATTTCCGGAGTTCTTCCCGCAAAAAGTGCGGCAAAAATGAATCCGGTAGATGCATTAAGGAGCATGTTATAAATGATTACAGATTATTTTTCATACGCATTTAAGAACCTAAAGCACAGAAAAACAAGAACCTGGCTTACAATGATAGGAATAGTAATAGGTATAGCCGCAGTTGTATCCATAATATCACTAGGACAAGGGTTGGAAAATGCGATTACCAGTCAGTTTGAAGAAATGGGTACTGACAAAATAACAGTTATGCCCGGAAGTAGTATTTTTAGTGCGGGTATGTCGGCAATTCCGCTTACTCAAAAAGATCATGATGTTATAACAAGAACAAAAGGCGTATTATATGTTGCCGGAATGATTTATTTATCGCCAAGAGTGGAATATAAAGATGATTCAACATATACCTTCGTAATAGGATTACCCCTAGATTCAAATTCAAAAAGAGTATTTGAAAGTATGCAGAATTTTGAGATTGATTTTGGCAGAGATTTAAAATCAGGGGACGGGAATGTCATAGTAGTTGGTTCATCCGTTGCAAAAGACAACAAGCTTTTTGAAAAAGGAGTTGTTCTTGGAAGTAAAATAACAATAAATGATATTGATTTTAAAGTTATAGGTGTTCTAAAGCCAATCGGAAATGAGCAGGACGATCAATCCGTCTACATTAACATTAATCGCGCAAGAGATGTTTTTGATATAGAAGATAAGTATGATGTATTATTTCTTCAAACAAAACCCGGATTTGTTGTAAGTGAAGTTGCAGATGATATTACAGAGGCGCTTAGAAAATCCCGCGATTTAAAAGAAGGTGAAGAAGATTTTAATGTTCAGACAACCGAACAATTACAGGAAAGTTTCGGAACAATTTTTAGCATAGTGCAATGGTTTTTAATTGGCGTTGCATCAATTTCAATCGTAGTTGGTGGTATTGGTATAATGAATACGATGTATACATCAGTCCTTGAGCGAACCTATGACATAGGCATAATGAAAGCCATTGGCGCGAAAAATTCCAACATATTATCTCTTTTTGTAATTGAAGCCGGAACACTTGGTGCCGTTGGTGGTTTGATTGGTGTAATTATCGGCGGTGGCTTTGCAAAAATTGTAGAACTAGCATCCGTAGCAGCACTTGGAACTGATCTTTTGCAAGCGCATTTAAGCTTTGAGTTACTCGCAGGCTCAATTTTATTTTCTTTTGTCGTAGGCATGGCATCCGGCGCATTTCCCGCAAAACAAGCCGCTGCACTAAAGCCCGTGGATGCTCTAAGATGGGAATGAAATAGTGTATTTCTAAAAAAGAAAAAAGAGACTACCCTTTATAGTTTGTCGGGTGGTAGCGTTAAGGTGTTCTTTAATTTTTAGTCATTTTGGTTTTCTCGTTCTAATATTATTGCTTCTTGACATCCTTTATCGTATGCATTTACTATGTTTTCTATGGTTGTAGAATTTGTGTTTATTTTTTTTTCTTCAGTCCATCTTTCGATTTTATAGTGAATTTTATGGCGTAATTACCAAAATAGTTATAAATATTTGTATCACTAAATAAAAATAACATGATTTATTGGTGTGTGATATGGTTTCTTTAACTGAATTGAGTGATGTACAAATAGAGAAGATGTTTAGAACGAGTATGTCTAATGGTAATCATAGCATTCCAAAAATAATTATTCTTGAATTGTACAATGAAATGTTGAGATATCAACAATCTAATTCTGCATATACCATTGAAGAAATAACTACTGGTGTACAAACCGCCATAGAATCTAAATATGTTCAAAAAATGTTGTCTTGTTTTACTGAAGCAGATGATTTGATGAAGACTATTGGAGCCAAAAATGAAGAGTCATATGAATTATTTTTGGAGAAATCACATGAAATTGAATCGTTTAGAAAAAGAAAAAATGAAATTATGCATTATTTGCCAGACACTATTTTATCATTATCAATGTATTTATGCGCGGGTGAAAATTCTGGTGGCGTAGTTAAATTCTCTACTCTTCCTATAATGATTAAGGATATTTATCGGAAAACAATAACGACCCTTGGCGATGGTTTTAAAGACAAAACCAGTATTCCTGTTTAGTTGATATGTTGTACAATCGTTTCAACGCCCATCCTTTTTAATGTCAGTTCAAGATATTCTTTTTCTTTTTCAATACCTATGTATTTTCTATTCAGCTGTTTTGCAACAACGCCGGTTGTTCCAGAGCCATTAAACGGGTCTAAAATTACATCGTTTTTGTTGGTGCTTGCAGTTATAATCCTATTTAGAAGTTCAATTGGTTTATAATTAAATTTATCTGTGCTTTGAAATTTTAGCCAATTTTGTTTCATTATTTTTTAATCTTCTCTCGACTTTTTTAATATCTTCTTCGGGTGGTAATTTTTCTGGAACAATATCATCATCTAAAAGTACTTTTCTAATTCTTTGATTATTTTTTATGTGTTCATCTGTAATTTTAGGTTCGCCTTGCAAATTTTCTTTTTTAACATTAAAATTTGTTATTTCTGTAGCAAAATTTTTAGCTGCAATTGTTACTGTCGGCAAGAAATCAGCAATAGGTCTATTTTGTGGAATTTTTAGTTTTATTTTCATTTGGCTTGTATTATTTCCACCAAATAAAGCATTGTCTCCTTTGCTTCTAATTCTTGAAAAACCAGCATCATCTACCCCTCTTTCATAAATTTATTTTGATAGTTCGGTTTCAGATTTAACTAATTTATCTCTAACATCAAACCGTTCCTTA
>WSZW01000058.1 GCA_013139905.1 archaeon | reverse complement strand
GACTTTTAAATTCAAAAGGTTTTATCAATGGTTCGTACCAACTAATAACATTTTCAACTACCCATTTTCCTTTAAAATAACCTTTTAAAAATAATATTTCTTCATATAATTTCATATCCGGAAATATTGGTTTTATATTTCCTCTGACCTCGACACCTAATTCTTTCCTTATATGGCTATGACTCGGGCATGGCGGACTTGCCCATATAAAATCAAATTCTTCAAAATGTTCTAATAAATATTGATGTGCATCTGCAACTATCATTATATCGTTAGGGAAAAAATCTTGATATATTTTAGCAATTTTAGGATTTAACTCGATAGCCGTTATTTCGTGTTCATCACCCCATAACTTACGATTGCCTCCAATTCCAGAATATAAATTTAATATTTTTATATTAATCACTAAATTATTATTTAATGTTAACATATTGGTAACACAGATATATAAATGTATCTACACTTAGCCGTAAACTTCTTTTTGGAATAGTGGCAACCAATATTTTTGTACTTGATGAAGTGCGGGTCTAAAGAATGGTTGAGGAGACAGCTTATACGTTCCATACTCAAGATGTATTCCGTAATCAACACCGTCTGAAAGTATATATTCTCTTGCACCTTTTTGCATAGGTGTTAAATGAATACTATTTTTTAAACGTCCAGTATCAACTGCAACTGTTCTTGTTGCAATTTCATCCATCTTGTTCATGCATTTCCATAGAACTAGTTTTGCTTTTTCTTCTGTATCTCTTTTTTCATTGCCAAGCCCGGATAAGCTTAAATTAAAATTCATCTTCATTATGATCCCTCGAGATTAATCTTTTGAAGTATAAAGCTCTTAAATATCTCTAAATCACCGTATGTACGCTCTCCTATTATCTTTATAATACGCCAGTCAACACTATTTTTATCAGTTAATTTATCTCCCTCTTTCAGATAGTTTGCGCCATTGTTATAATTTGCGTTAAAATAACCTTTAACATTACCGGGTACGGCTAGACCCATTTCATGGATTTGTCGGTCTTTCTTTGATATATCTTGTAGTAAACCGTATGCTCTAAATGTTGATTCTGTAATTGTTAAAATATTACCGAAACCGTCTTTAGTTTCTGTTGATTGTGTGACGATATACATATCACCGACTTCTAACAATATATTATCAATATCTGTCTTTTGGTCTGATGTGGTTGTATCTATGTTTGTTAAAGTTGAACCTTCAAGATACATATTTTGTATTATGAATAATCTGAATACTTCGGAATCACTTATAGTTCGTTCTCCAATAGTTTCTATTATCTTCCATTTACTACCTGCAGCATCTGTAATTATATCCCCTACAACAACCGCATCTGCACCATCGTTATATGTTGGTTTAAAAAATGCTTTTGAATTACCTGGTACTGCCAGACCCATTTCATGGATTTGTCGGTCTTTCTTTGATATATCTTGAATTATTCCTTGTGCTTGAAATGTTGATGGAGTTATACTTGTTATGTTCCCTCTCCCATCTACGGTCTCTACGTTCTGCGTTATTGTATATTCTGTGCCGGTTTCGGTTAATATTGTCTCGAAATCAGTTTGTGCATCAGTATCGAATGTATCATCATCATATTTATAACCAAATTTTGTTCCTACGCCGAACTTAGTTCCGGCTCCGAATTTTGTAATTACAAGACCCATATTAACCAGTCCAGTTAAATGTTACATTTGTACCGCTCATATTTAATCTCGCTTCTATGTCACTCTCCCACTCTATGCCGACTGCTATCAAAATTGTATTTATGAAGGATGCGCTTCCATTCTCAATTAATTTTAGCCATCCCGCGATACCTAAATCTATTGTTTCATCTGAGATGTTACAATTCAGGCTCATATCCAAAGTCCAGTTTCCTGAGTCGGGGGGGGCGCATGGGTCTGCGGTTGTTGTGTTGTAGCTGTATATCAAACTATCCACGAAATTATTGCTTGTGTCATTTGTCCAAACCTGCCATCTGATTGTTGAGCCAACGGTACTATTTACTGTTTTTGTGACATTGCTCCAGTTTAATGTTCCGGTCATTGGAATCCATGTATCGTTTGTAAAACTGCTTGTTCCATTGTCGAAACTGAAAATATATCCGCTTAATCCTCCCGAATCTTTCCACTTCAAAGAAAAAAGAGTTAATGCTCCTGCTACTGTTGAATTTGTTGAATTGTCTGAATATGTCGGAGAGGTATCAACAGTCAATGTTCTTGTATCAGTCATATTCACATTACCCAAAGTATCCTGTGCGTATGCAGTATATTCATAAGTTCCATCTGAAAGTTCTGTGAAATTATTTTCCAATCTATAAAGTCCGGTATTATAAGATGCGTTAATCTCCTGTTCGCTTAATGCACGGTTCCATATACGGACTTCATCCATTGTTCCATTAAAAGAATACGTATCTCCTGATTTAAATATTCCAATATTTAGATTTCCTGCTGAATAACCAATATCACCGATTAAACTTGCATCAGAACTATCTTCTAATATACTATCAACATATATGCTTAGATTCGTAGAATCACGAAATACAACTATATGATGCCAATTCCCATTAAATACTGATGATGTTGTAATTACCCATGTATCATTTGTTCCATCCCATATATATGCACCAATTGAACCATAACTGTCACCATATATAGCAATCTCCGGACCAATAAAACCGCCCTCACCTTTATAAATTATATAACGATCATTACTTTCGGAATTGAACCAGAATTCAATCGTAAAGTCATCATCACCAAAATACAAACTACTATCATTTCCGCAATCAATATAATCATCAACTCCGTCAAAGTCTCTACCACCACCAAACGCACCGGATGCATTATATGTTGAACCATTGTTTGTTCCATCATTTGAATAGCTTGAATGGTCTAAAAAGTCTGTTGAGTTATCAAATCTCCACCAACCGACCAAACTATAATTCCAGTCTATGAATGCTGTTGTGTTCAAGTCATCTGTAACAGTTACATTGACATAAGTATAGCTTACATTGATTGTTGTATCGTTATCTTCTGTTGGTGATACGAATATTATATCCGTACGTATATCTACAGTAAAATAAATTGTTGAACTCATATTTACATTATTTGCATAATCATACGCTGCAATAGTTATATTATTAAATCCTTCTATTGCTATAAATGTTGTATTTGGTGTAAAACCAACCCAATTACCACCGTTTAAAGTATATACCCATATATTTATTTCTTCATCAGCAGATGCATTTAAATTTATTGTTGTTGAATCATAAGTTGTATTGGTTGGACTATATATGGTAATTATTGGTTTTATTGTATCTATTGTTATTTGTCTTATTTCACTCGTATTTGTTATTATTTCGCTAGTACAATTTATATTCCAATTATAATAACCATCACCGACACTTGAATTTGCGGTTATTATTGTTTCAGTGTTATTGAATGTTGTTGTATTTGTGCCGTATCCTGTATCATTTAAAAATAATTCACAATTATAACTATCATCAGTTCCACTTACAGTAAAATTAAAATCCGTAGTATTATCTGATGAATTATATTCATTAATAGGACTGTTTAATGTGATTGTGAATTGTGATTGTACCGTATCGGTCATATTTGCCTTACTTGTATTTACAGTTCCGTCTCCCGCCCAGAATTCGGATGTAAGGTTATCTCCTGCTGAATAGTTCCCACTCCCCAGAGTTGCTACGAGCGTGTTGGTATTATTGGTTACGGTTGTACTTTGAACTACTTCTGTTAATGTGTCATTTACATAGAATTGAACATATCCTGTTAATGTGTCACCATCAGGGTCTGTTACGGTTAAGTTTACTGTCCAGTCTGTATCTGTGTAAACTGGGCTTGGGCTTGTTGAGTTTGCAGTTATCGTTGGTGCTGTATTACTTGTTTCTTCCGCACCGAATGAATATGTCGGTTCTGTTGCTGTGTATTCACGAACAAAAGACCATTCTTAGATCGGAAGA
>WSZW01000009.1 GCA_013139905.1 archaeon | reverse complement strand
ATTCTGAGAAGCGAGTTCGGAGCGGGCAAGAGTTATTATTATACTATTTTAGAAGCTATTGCAACAAGCCATACAAAATTTTCGGAAATTGCATCATTCATGGGGAGGAATCCGACAGCCATAACGCCTTTTATGGATGATGTTGTAAATTATTATGAAATGATAGACCGGCTTGTGCCTGTTACGCAAAGGAAGGCAAAAAGCAGAAATACTTCGTATGTTATTAAAAATCCATTATTTCGGTTTTGGTTTAAGTATGTATACCCACATTTAAGTTATTTTGAAAATGGCGACTATGAATATGTAATAAAAAAAGTTGACCTGACAATAAACTCGTTTTTTGGAAAAGGATTTGAGATTGTTTGTGAAGAGGTTTTAAAAGAGTTGAACGCGCAAAATAAATTGCCTTTTAGGTTTCATAAAAGTGGTTCTGAATGGGGGAAAGATACAAATCGCGATGTCTTTGAAATTGATATTGCCGCTTTTAATGAAGATACAAGAGAAATATTGTTCTGTGAATGCAAGTGGAAGGAAAATGTTAACGCGAAAAAGATTTTAGCAGAACTTAAAGAAAAGGCAAAATTCGTTCAGTGGAACAATGATAAAAGAAAGGAATATTACGTATTATTTGCTAAGTCATTTAAAGAAAAGCTTAAAGAACCCGGAGTAATGTTGTTCGACTTGAAAGATTTAGAAAATCTGTTTTGACGCAGAATATCTTAAATGAAAAATAGGGATTTTGGACAAATGCAGTTGTGGAGTTTGTACTTCGTGGTTATTGTTGGCGGCATGTTTTTTGTTTTCGGATGCGGTATGGAATGCGATGAGTTTGTGGCACTAAAAGCATACACGGACTGCACTGGTGTTTTTGGTGAGTTTAGCAGACGCTCAAGTGGCTGTTAGAATATTAAAAATAGTAGAATTTAAGTTTAATAATTTAATTTTTATTTTAGCCCATGTTTTTTTTAATGCCGGTGATTCCGTCTATCATGAAATCTTTTCCTATAATATATGGGTAATAAACTAATTTTATTTCACTTGCAGTTCCTAAGCGTGGTGCGATTTCATTTTCTATTTTTGATTGGGTTATTTTCGGGTTTAATATATCACCGTCAATTGGTGTTAATTTTGGTTTTGCTTCGAAATGTTTTCCTGTTAGGGATGTTTCTTCGCTTATTTCTGATTCTTTTATATTGTTGTTTGAAAGATACAATATTTTTCCTTTGATTGAGTCTATCATGTAGAATTTGTTTGAAATTTTTACTCTGTAGCATGGATAGTATATTGCTTTTATGTCTCCACCCAATTTTGCTTTTACGTCGTTTAATTTTACGTATGGGAATGTTAATATCATTTCTTCTGTTTCCGGTTGTTCTGTGACGTTTACGGTAACTCCGCCATGTTTTGATTTTTTGGTTCGGATATCTACGAAAAGCGGCATTTCATGTCCTAGGATGAGGGCGGTTCCGGGGTTTAGGTTTTTTATTTCTGATTCAATTCCGGAAGTAATGCCTTCGGCATAGGATACTGCTTTTAGGTCGTTTGGATTTGTTATTTTAAGAATTATTTGTGTGTTGCATTGGGATAGTACGTTTTTGTCTACTCTTGCGGGTCTTTGGCTGATTATGCATAGACCAAGACCGAATTTTCGGCCTTCGGATGCAACGTTTCTTATTATTTTTGATGATGCTCTTACTTCTTTTTCCGGACAGAAGTTGTGGGCTTCTTCTATTATCATAAAAAGTGGGGGGATTCTTCCTACTTTTCTTTTTTCAAATATTTGTTCTACTATTTTGTATGATACGATTCCTTGAATTTCAGGAGCGACACCTCTTAAGTTTATGATGCTTGCTTGTCCTGGTTTTACTATGTCTGATAGTTTTGTTGGGTCTGTTGAGAATAATCCTAGGTCTTTTACTAGTTCTATCATGTTAATTACGTTCCATTTTGATGAACTTTCTGAGTTTGCAACGAAATTAACTATGTCGTCTAAGTTGTATTTGCCTTTTTTGTGTTCTTTTGCGTCTCTTATTGCGGTGTATAGTATGGCCATTTGCGCAGATGTTGGTTTTGTTGGGAATATTTGAGATAAATCGTTTGCGTTTAATTCGTTTTCTGCGAATTTTATTGCAATTGAGCCGGGGTTTAATCGTGGATCCGGGCTGTATTCGACTACGTTAAATGCTTTTGGTGATATTCCATATTTTTCCATCATGGCTAATTCTTTTTCATTGTCGTTTTTGAATTTTAGTGATACGTATTCTCCGTGAGGGTCAAGAATTACAACGGGTAGTTTTTTTTCTAATAGTTCTTCTAGAATTACACCGACGGTGTATGATTTTCCTGATCCTGTTGCCGCTAATACGGCTACGTGTTTTGAAATTAGGCCTTCTGTGTTCATGTATACTTTAACGTCTTTATTGGCGTCTAGAAGTCCAAGATACAGACCGTCTTTATCTAGTTTTAGTGTTTTTTCGATGATGTCTTTGTCGGCACTATATACTAGGGATGATGGTTTTATTGGGATTTTTGGGGTCATTAATGATCCTGATTTTCTGTATCCTATTATTTTGCATGAGGCTATGTTTTTACCATCGGGATGGCTTTCAACACCGTCTATTTGTGATAATATCCATTGGTCTTCTGAGCCTTTTACGGTGATGAAGTCTAGTTTTTCTACGTCTTTATATGCTCTGAAATTAAATGTCTTTGTTCCTGTTTTCCCGTATACTTCTCCAATTAGAATAAAATCACCATCAATTATAGCAATTCTTATTTGATGTACTTTTTTATATGTATTGAATTTTCGATAAGTTTATATATTTTAACTACTATTATATAGTAATAAATAAACTGTGATATTTATGAAACTTAATCAATTACCTGAAAGACGTCCGTTGGTATTTCAGATAGATTCATTTAAGGATGAAGTTCCTTTTAGAAAGAAAATTATGATTTCAAAACCGATTGCCGGTGCTTTCAAGGTTACTAATGGTAAATTTTTGTGCGAAATTAGTCTTGGTGAATCGAGTGTTAATGTTCTTGTTAGAAATAAAAAAGGGGCTGTTGAGAAGTTCTCAACAGCGTTATAGTTTGTATTTAATTATTGTATTATCATTGGTTGTTGTTCTATTCCGGATTCGATTTTAATGTTTGAAATGATTCCAAGTTCGCGTTCTATTTTTGCAATTATTGTTTGGTTATTTACAACATCCGGTATTGGTTGTTCTTGAGTTATATAACAGATACCTTTTTCATCAACACGGCTAAATTCTATGCCTTGTGATTCTAGTGCGGCTGATAGTGTTTTACAGTTTTCTTCAAGTTCTATTGGTGCTGTTGTTGAATTTGTGTTTGTTTGCGGAACTAAATAAAATACTAATAGTGCCAGAATGACTACGGTCATTATGAAGTTTAATACTTCTGTGTTTAGTATTTTCATTGAAATTAGTTGTTTTTTTGGTTTAGTTTGGGTTTTTGTTTCTGTTTTTTTAATGTTTTTTGTTGTTTTCTTTTTTGCTGCCATAATATACACCTCTAAATATGATTTATGTTTGTATTTTTGGTTTAGCGCTTATAAATGTTGGTGTTTTTTGTGATATTACTGTGTTTTGAATGTGGGTATTAGGTATGGGATATTCACACAATATTATATTTTAATTTATGTTTCGTTTTTTGATAAGACCGTAAATGATTGCAAAAACCATTATGAGATATACACTCATTGCGCGAATTGGTGTTCTTTGTTTTTGCCAGTTTATGTAGAAATAGTTTGTATCTGTTATTTTTACGTTATTATTTTCATAAATGCAGTTGTTGCATGTTGGTTTGTATGGCGGATAGTCAAAATTAATGTTTCCTGTGTAAGTTATTTTTGTATTTGGATATTCATTTGTGTTGTAATCAAAATTAATGTTTATGGGCGAATTGTAATTATAGTCAAGAGCCCATAGTCCTAAATTCCATTGATTGGGTATTTTTAGTATTGTGTATGATAGGTCTATTGTTTTTTCATTTTCGGGTAAAATATTGGTTTGTATTTTGTAGCGTACGTTATTGTAATATTCTGATTCTTTTATGATGTTTATTGGCGCATTGTTAATTGTTGCTGTTATATTTTGTGGTTTTATTTGCCAGTTAAGCCTGATTGTGATTTGTGCTGTTTCGTTTTTTAAGTTTTTTAGATTTATTTTGTAATTTGAATTTTCTATGTTGTCTATTCCTATATTTGAATCAAATGTTATGTTTGCAATTGAATTTGTTTTTGTTGGAATGGAATTTATTAATGCTATTTCATCTATGGGTATCATTTCCATTGGTTCTGCGGATATCGGAATATTAAATGAGAAAAAAATTACGAACATGAATAAAATGAGGATATTTGTTTTTTTCATCAGATCACCAAAAGCAAATATTGCAGTATTATATTTAGTATTGTAATTATGATTAAAAGAAGCGCTTTATCGTATATTGTTTTTTTTAATTGTAGTTTTTTTTCTTTTATGAATTTGAATAAAGCAATTCCTAGTTCTATTCCAATTGAGGTTGCAAGAATTATTGCAAATGCGTATGATATAAATAGGAATATTGTTTTTGCGGCAATTATTCCGTTTGCAAATTCAAGAACTTCGGGGATTGATTGGCCTGCGGTTAGTCCTGTCAAGAATGTGAATATAATTGAGGGGATTGCAAAAAGTACTCCTGTAAATACTATTAAAACGGATGATACTATATTGTTTCTTGCGACGTATAGAAAATCAATTGGTGATTCTGATATTTGGTCATAACCACCACGCATGCTTGAACTACTTTCGTACCCTATCATGCTGTTCATATAATGAGGGTATGATTCCTGGTGTATTGGATATATTACGCCGATGCTGCTTAATGCCGGACTTTTTGTAAAATCAAGAACGCGCATTGTGTATCCTAAGAAAAAAGCTGCAAAAAGCAATATTGCTGCTATTTTTATGTATTTGTCTTCTTTTAAATTTTTTAAGAATTTTAGCATAGAATCTTCATTTTATTTTAGTTTTTAGTGTTTATATAGGTTTGTTGTTTTATCCGTATTATGACTGTTTTAGTTGTATTTTTGGGGGTATTAATTGAATTTGTAATTCTTGCAAATTAATTTAATACTTTAAAATCAACGACTACGCGGTAATGGAATGGGCCTATGTTTCCGCATTTTCGTACCAGTTCTATTTTTATGTCGTGTCCGAATTTTTTGCAACGTTCTGTTAGTTTTCTTGTGATTTTTGCAATTTCTTCGTCAGGTAAGAATGTGTATAGATGGATTCGGCCACCTATTTTTATTTTGTCTAATGCGATGTCTAAAAAATCATCTGCATTTTTTGGTGCGGGCATTACGATTGTGTTGTATTTGTCTTCAAGTTTTGGGACTATTTTTGATACGTCGCCTTCGTATACGGTGATTTTATTTTCAAGTTTGTTTAGTTCTACATTTTTTTTGAAATATTTTATGCCTTGAGGGTTTATTTCTACGGCATCTAGTTTTATGTTTTTGTTTTTTGCAATTACAATTGGAAACGGACCCATTCCGGCAAACATTACTAGAACTGAATCGTTGTCATTTATGGTTTCTTTGATTCTGTTTCTTTCGTATGAAAGTTTTTCTGAGAAATATGCTTTTGTTGGGTCTATTAGGAGTCTTATTCCGTTTTCTTTGTGGACGGTTTCTGTTTTTTCTGTTGGTCTTAGGTTTTTTGGAACCCATGAAAAGTCGCGAGTAAGTTCTTTTTCAAAAACAATATTATACTTAGGCACGCGATATGTTCCTTCAACGTCTTGTATTTTTGATAGAATTAGATTTATGTTGTTGTTTATTTCTGCTAAAGTTTTTGCAATTATTTTTTCGTGTTTTGTTATTGATTTTGGAACTTCGATTAATGCAATATCGCCAATAACTTCGAAGGAATTGCTGACTTGGTGTATGTCATCTTTTGGGATTTTTCCTTCAAGGGCGGTTTTTAGGTTCATAATGTATTATTATAGTTTTTAAAGTTTTAAAATCCTTGTATTTTATTCTTTTTTTAGTATGGTTATCATATAGTGATATGTGTTCATTTGCATTAGTGTGCATGATAAATATCCGGAAATTGTATTGTAAATAAATGCTTTTGGAAGAAATTTTGAAATTATTTTCGCTACGTGTGGATGTTTAAAAAATAAGGTTGCTTTTTTTTCGAAGCGTTTCATGGTTGGTATGGTGAATTGTGATATATTCTCTTCAAAGTCTATGTTAAAATTTGTTTTTTTAATTTTCTCTTTAAAGCTTTCGTATGTTTCAAATTTATCCATGGCCATGCCTTTTTCTGCCAGTTGTGTGGCTATTTTTTCGTCAGAAGTTAGTTGTTTTGGATTTTTATTTAAATATCCATCGAATATGATGAAGATTCCGTCTTTTTTTAATACACGCGAGACTTCAGTTAATACTTGATATTTATTTATACTATAGCATAATGCTTCAATTACAAAAACAATATCAAAAGTTTCATTTTCAAATTGACTTAAATCATGATAGTCGCCAAAATTAGGGTAATAATTATTGATTTTTTTTGCTTTTTTATATGCGAAATCTAGTTGTCCTTTAGATATATCTACGCCATAGAATTTTACTTTTGGAAATTTTTGAGCAATATGAAATGAACTTGCTCCTCTTCCGGTGGCTAATTCTAAAACCGCGGTTCCGTTTAATTTTTTTATATATTTTTCTACGGTTCTTGCGGCTTCTAGTAAGTCATCTTCCTTATATATTCCATCTCGGCTTACGCCCATATACATTAAATCTGTTTTTGTGTGAAATAAAGAATAAGGAATTTTATTTATTTTGTAATATTTTTGAATATATTTTTTGTTGGTTTTTAAATTTATTACTTTATTTATTTCAAATACATTGCTTATGTTTTCTATTTTTTGTTTTAGTGCTTTTTGATTTTGCATAATATTAATAATTAAAGTATTTTTTAATAAATTTTGTGTTTTTTATGTGTTTTGTTGTGTGGAGAAATGTTGTTGATGGGTGGAAAATTCACGTATGGTATTTTAAAATTTTATAATCCTTGTTTATTCATGTTATATTTAATTGGTCTTGGAATTAATGATGAGAAAGATATTTCGCTTAAAGGAATTGATGCTATTAAGTCGTGTGATGCGGTTTTTGCTGAGCTTTATACGTGCCCAATTCATGCGGATTTGTCTAATTTAGAGAAATTAACTTCGAAAAAAATACAATTGCTTAATAGAAAGCAGGTTGAAGAGGATGAACTTGTTTTAAAATCGGCTAAAAGTTGCGATACTGCGTTTCTTGTTGGCGGGGATGCGTTGTCTGCTACAACGCATACTGAGATAATACTTGATGCTAAGAAGGCAGGTATTGATGTTAAGGTGATTCACGCGTCTTCTATTTTTACTGCTATTGCAGAAACCGGGCTTATGCTTTACAAGTTTGGAAAAACGGTATCTTTACCTATCCCTCAAGAAAATTATTTTCCGACTACTCCTTATACAAATATAAAGGATAATTTGGATTCTAATTTGCATACATTACTTCTTTTGGATATTGGGATGAGTGCGAATAAGGCGATTGATGTTTTGCTTGAGTTGGAAGGAAAGATGAATGGAAAATTGTTTTCTGATTCTTCTAAATTAGTTGTTGTTGCGCATCTGGGTGGCGATTCTTTGATTAAGTATGACGCTATTTCGAATTTAAAGAAAATGGATTTTGGTATCCAACCACACGCGCTTATTATTCCTTCCGCGCTTCATTTTCATGAAGAAGAGTTTTTGGAGCTGTTTTAGGGTTATTGTATTTATAGGGTTACTTTTTGATATTTCTTAGATGTGGCTCGTTTATTAGTGTGGTTTTTTCTAGAGGGAAACATTTATATATTCTTTCCCTCTATAGAATACTATGATTTCAAACATGTTGTGGGGCGAAATAATAAAGGATTTTCAGGAAAAGAAGATGCCTGAACTTGTAGAGCGAGAAATACATTATCCTTTAGAGCCACCGATTAAAAGGGCGGTTGTGCTTGTAGGTCCAAGAAGAGCCGGAAAGACATATTTGATGTTTAAGGCAATAAAAGATCTTTTGTCCAAAGGTATAGAAAAGAAATGCATATTGTATGTGAATTTTGAAGACACAAGGCTTACTGGTGCATCTGTTTTGGATTTAAATAATCTTCTTAATGTGTTTTTTGAAATATTTCCCGAAAATAAATCTAAAAAAATATGGTTTTTCTTAGATGAGATTCAGGTAATTGAACACTGGGAAAAATTTGTAAGAATGCTTCTTGATATGGATAATTTTCATGTTTTTGTCACTGGATCATCATCCAAGTTGATGAGTAGGGAGATAGCAACAAGTTTGAGGGGGAGAAATTTAACTTATGATGTATTTCCGTTTTCGTTTGTTGAATATTTAAAAGCATATAAGATAACCTCTAAGAAATATCTCTCTACAATGGAGCGATCTAAAATAATTAAAAATCTTGATGAATATATTGTGCACGGGGGTTATCCGGAAACCGTGATTTATCGGCATGAATTTGAGAAAATTTTAAGAGAAATACTTGATGTGACTATTTATCGGGATGTGGTGGAAAGACATAAAGTAAAAAATGTGAAGCTTTTAAAAATATTTTTTACGGCTAGATCGGAAGAGCGTCGT
>WSZW01000148.1 GCA_013139905.1 archaeon | reverse complement strand
TACGTTCTTCTTTAGGGCCTAATTGAATGCTAATATTTCGTCGACCGCTGTCATATTTATGTCCGTCGAACCAAACCCAATTTTTAATATTATCAAAACTACCAAGATATAACGGAACGGATTTTGTTGCGTAGGTAGGATTTTTAACATTTACATATATAGTTTCTATAGTACTTAGTTTTACTGTTGTGGCTGTTGTTGCACGATTAAAATAGACGAATGGTTCATTGCCCGAAGAAGAACAAATATTATCCACACAAGATTCAGCACAATCATCATCCGTTAAACAAGCACAACCGTCCGCTTTTTTTACTTGGAACGAACCATAATTTATTGTATCATTATTGTTTCCGTATGAATCCCAAACACTTACATTAATATCGTATGTATTGTATTCGCAAGTAGAAAGACTTATAGCACATGAAGACATCCCAGCCATAAAACCATTTGCAACACAAGAATTATTATATATGCCGGATACAGAATCATAACTGCTAATATTCACATAATCGCAACCGGAACCACCTAAATCAGCACAATTTACATTAAATGTAATACTTGATGAAGGAACTATTGGCATATAAGTAACAATTGCGCTTGGTGGTGTATTATCTTCTTTATTACAGCATAAAATATTGTCGT
The DNA here is from genome assembly GCA_013139905.1 of archaeon. GTDB lineage: Archaea > EX4484-52 > EX4484-52 > EX4484-52 > B79-G9 > GLR112. Next base: position 4,755 of record WSZW01000148.1, on the reverse strand, counting down.
AGATTGAAAGATTTCCCACATGAGAATTTGTGTAATTATACATAGTAATAACAGCAGTTTCTCCTAATTCACACGTTGAAGATGTATTAAAATGACAATCGTAACTATCCCAGGTTACGGGGGCATCACAACAAACGGTATTGTTGTAATTATTCTGTCCGTATAGTTCTGCATGAGAATTTGTAATATTATACATTGAAATTATTTCACCTTCGCCAATGTTACAATTACCATTGCCCGTTGTATTTAAATAGCAATTATCTGTGTTAAAATCAGAATCTGATGTACAACAAACATCTAAAGTATAAAATGGAGAACCACACTTAGCAACGTGTGAATTAGTTTGGGAAAACATAGAAAATAAACATTGCTCTACACCCACAATACAACCCGTATCTTTAACAGTACATGTTGACGCATTTGCTGAAGGAATTAATCCAAATACCAAAATAAAAACAATCAAATATTTTAAATTCATAAATATCTATTACTATTTTGTATTGGCTCCTATATAAAATTTCAAAGATTATAATAATTTATGGAATGTTGTGATGTTTTAATAGTTGGTGCGGGTTCTGCAGGTTCGACAATTGCAAAACATATCGCCAAAAAAGGATATGATGTAATTCTTGTAGATTCTCGTGAAAATCCGGGAACTCCGCAGCAGTGTTCCGGTCTTTTTTCTAAAAATATCTTAGAGCTAACAACCCTTAAAAAAAATGAAATATTAAAAGAGATAAAAGGCGCAGTTATCTATTCTCCATCGAAAAATAAACTTGAAATAAAAACAAAAAAAACACAAGCATACGTTGTAGATAGAACTGTTTTTGATTATCGTTTGGCAATTGAGGCGAAAAGCACAGGCGCAATATTGAAAACAAAAACACGTCTTATTGATTGTAAAAAAAATACAGCATATTTTTCAAATGAAACAAAAATAAAATATAAAATAATTGTCGGTGCCGATGGTCCAAATTCAACAGTTGCAAAAATATATGAATATCCTAAACTTGAAAAAAAAATCGTAGGAATTATAAATTTATATGACAAAACACAAAAACAAGATTTTGTTGAGCTTTATCTTGGAAATAAAGTGGCTCCTGGTTTTTTTGCATGGAAAATTCCGCGAAAAACAGATTATGAATTGGGAATTGCAACAGAATTAAATACAAAAAAGTTTTTTGAAAAATTCAAAAAAAACAAAACATTTGCTAAAAATATATCAACAACTGCCGGAGTAATACCCTTAGAGTGTCGGAAAATTACAGTAATTAAAAATTCACTTCTTGTCGGTGATGCTGCAGGACACACCAAAGCAACAACGGGTGGTGGCGTTGTTATGGGTATGCGTGCAGCCACAATAGCGGCCAATTGTGTTTGTGATGCATTAAAAAATGATAATTTAAAACTACTTAAATCTTATGAAAAATTATGGAGAAAAGAAATTGGCAGAGATCTTAAATACGCGCAAATGTTTCGAAAATTTTTAAACAGTTTGAATGATAAACAACTCGATAAATTTGTATATATATCATCCAGAAAAGAAGTAACGGATTTCTTAAAAAAACATGGAGATATGGATTATCCAAATAAAATAATCAAAAAATTAATTTTAAAGCCTCGTGTGTGGTTGCCGTATGTTGTATTTATTAAAAAAATATTAAATATAATTATTTAGCATCCAAATCGTCTTTGTCTTTTTTTGTAATCATCAATAGCTGCCATAAAATCTTTTTTGTCAAGTTCTGGCCACAATTTATCTATGAAGCAATATTCACTGTATGCAGATTGCCATAAAAGAAATCCAGAACTTCGTTTTTCACCGGAGGTTCTTATTATTAAATCCGGATCTTTTATGCATTGAGTGTAAAGTTTTTTTTCAAATTGTTTAATATCTAGCGAATCTATTTCTTTTTTATCCAGTTTTTTTATTGCATCAATTAATTCTTGTCTACCAGAATATGCGATTGCAAAATTAAGATATGTGCTATTATAATTTTTAGTAGTTTCAACAATATTTTGCAATACTTTTTGTAATTCGTCAGGTAATAGTTCTAATTTGCCAAAAAAACGTACACATGTTTTGTTTTTATGTATTTTATTATGAAAATTTTCACTAGTTAATTCTTTTTTAAATAAATCCAACAAAAAATCAAGTTCTTTTTTAGATCGCGTATTTATATTTTCAAGTGAAAGTGCGTAAAGCGTTACAATATGTATTTTTTGTTCATAACACCAATCTAGTACTTTTTCTACTTTTCTAGCACCCCAGGAATGACCATTCCATGGCTTTTTAAGTAGTCGTTTTGCAAATCTACGATTACCATCCATGATTATGCCTAAATGCTCTAATTTTTCGCCCATAAATATAACCTTCATGATTTTATTATTATTTAATTTAAAAAATATGTCTTGAAAGTTTGAATAATTTCGGATGTTTTATAAGTGTATCTATAAGTGTTTTGCCATTACCTTTTGAAATATCCAAAATATCATTTCCATTAATTGATGCAGTAATTAAATTCATATCTTCATCACTTAATTTTTCAAATAATAAACGATATTTTTCAATATTTTCTAGATTGTTTCCGTATTTCGCCCACCAAACTTGATTGTATTCCTCAAGAAATTTTTTGCTTATATTTTTGGAACGTATGGCTTTTATTGCAATTTTTGCCGCTAAAGTCCCGGCTCTAGCCGCCTCACCAATCCCTCCGCCATGTGCGGGATTTACTTGATGTGCGGCATCCCCCACAACCATAAAATTATCAAGAACCATATTTTTTAAAAATCCACCAACGGGTATTCCGCCAGCATTCACTTCAATGATGGATCCTTTTTTAATATTTGGTTGTGTTTCAATCCATTCATCTAAATATTCTTTTGCGGTCTTATCATGATGTCCTGCAATACCAATACCCACATTTGCAACGGTTTTACCTTTTGGAAAAATCCAGATATATCCGCGTGGGGCAATATTATTTCCAAAATATAGATAAATTTTATTAGGATCCTTTATTTTTATTCCGGCCATTTCATATTGGTATCCGGAATCCATATTATATGCAATATTTGTTGTATTTATACCTGCCATGCGCGCTATTTTTGATTCAACACCATCTGCAGCAATAACAATTTTAGAATAGAGGTTATGGATTTTTCCATCAATTGATACGGAAATACCAATTATTTTTTCATTTTTTTTAAGTACATTAACAACTGTTGCTTTTGCAATTATTTTTGCACCAGCATCTGCTGCTTTATAACAAAGTGCTTTATCAAAAAGTTTTCGCTCAACAATAGCACCGTTAAAACCCAGAGCACTATAATCTATCAATACTTCTTTTTTGTTGGGTGGAATTATAATCGAACCATTTATTTTTCGCATTACAAAATTTTCATTTCCTTTAAATCCTAATTCTAATAATATTGGTATTGAAATACCTTCACCGCATCGTTTGGGTGCCCCGATTTCCTGTCGTTTTTCTAGAAGTAGTGTGTCTAGTCCGCCTTGTGCACATTTTCGTGCAGCCATAGCTCCGCCGGGACCTGCTCCAACAATAATCACATCATAATTTTTTTTGAGTTGCATAAATATTCACGTAAATAATTCATTTTTTTAAAACGAGTGCTTTAGCAGGACAAAACGTAACACAAATACCACAGGAATTACATTTAAGCTTATTAATTTGTATTCCTTTAACTTCGTGTAAATCTATACACGCTTGAGGGCACACAGATACACAACCACCACAACGTAAACATTTATCGTTATTTACTTTTAAAACCATTATATTTTCACACTCATAAATTAGTTACTGAATCAATAAACTGCATATTTAATTCGTTATACTGACTTTTAAGTTTTTCGCCAACTGTTTTTACGCCAAATACTTCCGTAGCGTAATGTCCGGCATAAAAAACATTTAATTTAAGTTCTTTTGCTTCATAAAATGCATGATGTTTGGGTGTTCCGGTAATTAATGTATCTATATTTTCCTTTTTCATACAATTAATTGCGTCGCACCCACTTCCGGATACAATCGCAATTCTTTTTGTGATTTTTAAGCCAAAATCATGAACTGTAATGAGTGAGCCAATTTTTTTAGATATATTTTCTTTTAATTCGTTTATATCTATTTCAAGCTCTCCGGAAATACCGTAAAAGTGTTCACCTATTTTAAAAAATGGTTTTTGGTTTTTCAAACCTAGAAGATTAGCCATTATTTTTGAATTTCCTATTTTTTCATGAACGTCTAGTGGGTGATGAGATATATAAAGCGCTATTTTGTTTTTTTTAAGAAAATCAATTCGTTTTTTGTTGACTTCATTTAGTTCGGAATCATCATTTGAAAAAATGCCATGATGAGTTATTATCAATTTGCATCCTTGTTTTTTTGCTTTTTTTAGCACATCTATACAAGGATCCACAGCTAAAGCTATTTTAGTAACTGTTTTAGCACCCACAACAACAAGTCCATTTGTGAAATGATCATCAAAATTTTTTGTGTCTAAATATTTATCAAGAAAAAAAACAATATCGTTTAGTAAAACCATATAAGTTATTTGTTTACAAGAAGTTATATGTGTATGGTGTTTTGTAATTTAGTGCAATATTTACTTTGATTAGATTTTAACAACCGCTCGGCATCCCTGCAAACTCACCAAAAACACCGGTGCAATCCGTGTATGCTTTTAGGTTTGTAAATTCGCTGCATAACATAGGACAACCGGAAACACTGAAGAAATCACCAA
>WSZW01000118.1 GCA_013139905.1 archaeon | reverse complement strand
CGAGTTACAACCTCGAACCTATGATCTAAATAATACTTTAATGATTGAGCAAGTGTAAGTACGCGTGGCTGATTATCCACAAGCGCCAAATTAATAATACCGTAAGTAATAGACATGTCAGTGTACTTGAAAAGTTTATTCAAAACAATCTCGGTTGTAGCCGTTTTTGTAAGCTCGATTACAACATGCATACCTTCTCTATCGGACTCATCACGAATATCACGAATCCCTTCAATTTTCTTATCATTAACAAGATGAGCAATCGTTTTAATCAGATTTGCCTTATTCACTTGATAAGGAAGTTCACTAATAATTATTCTTCTTTTATCATTTTTCTCTTCAACTTCAGCTACTGCCCGAAGATTTACCTTACCACGACCAGTTCTATATGCAGCAGTAAAACCCGACCGACCGCAAATCCTGCCGGCTGTTGGAAAATCAGGACCTTTAACAATTTCAATTAAATCCTCAACAGTGCTTTCTGGATCATCAATCAACTTAATCGTAGCATCAATAATTTCACTTAAATTATGAGGTGGAATCTTTGTAGCCATACCAACAGCAATACCTTCAGAACCATTAATTAATAAATTTGGAATCATCGAAGGCAAAACAACAGGCTCTTGCAAAGTATCATCAAAATTAGGTGCAAAATTAACCGTTTCCATATCAATATCTTTTAACATTTCTTCAGCAATTTTTTGCATACGAACTTCAGTATAACGCATTGCCGCTGCAGAATCACCATCAATAGAACCAAAATTTCCATGCCCATCAATAAGCGTGTGATTTAGCGAAAATGTTTGCGCCATTCTAACAATAGTATCATAAACAGCAGTATCTCCGTGAGGGTGATATTTACCCAATACCTCACCAACTACTCTTGCAGATTTTTTATGCGGCTTATTTGATACAACACCAAGCTCATGCATAGCATATAAAACTCGTCTATGAACCGGTTTTAAACCATCACGAACATCAGGCAAAGCACGACCAACAATAACACTCATAGAATAATCAAGATATGCTTTTTTCATCTCGCGCGAAATTGCAACAGGAACTACATTAGATGTAGTTTGTGGAACATAATCAGCATTAGTATCCTTGGTATCATTCGTTACCGAATCCTTATTTTCCACATTCTTGTTATTTTCGTTGTCGTTATTCTCATCAGCCATATTAAATCACATAAATTATCATAAATTATTACACATATCAAATATCTAAATTAGCAACATCTTTTGCATTTTCTTCAATAAATTTACGCCTAGGCTCAACCAAATCACCCATAAGCATACTAAAAGTCTGATCTGCCTCAATAGCATCTTCAATAGTAATCTGCTTTAAAGTCCTAGTCTCTGGATTCATTGTAGTATCCCATAATTGTTTTGGATCCATTTCCCCAAGACCTTTATACCGTTGAATAGAAACACCGTGCTCACCAACTTCCAAAAGTTTTGCCGCTTTTTCTTCATCAGAATATACATAATGTGCCGTTTTTCCTTTCTGTATCTTATACAGTGGCGGCATTGCCAAGTAAAGATGTCCGTTTTCCACTAACTCCGGCATATATCTAAAAAAGAATGTCATTAAAAGCGTACTTATGTGCGCACCATCAACATCCGCATCAGTCATGATTATAACTTTATGATATCTTGCTTTTTCCATATTGTATTGCTCAGAAATACCGGATCCAATTGCAGTAATCAAAGCCCTTATCTCTTCACTTTGTATCATCTTTGAAATTGCAGCTTTTTCCACATTAAGTATTTTTCCACGTATAGGAAGTATTGCCTGAATATCACGAACACGTCCCTGTTTTGCAGAACCACCTGCAGAATCTCCTTCCACAATAAAAAGCTCGCATTTAGAAGCATCTTTTTCAGAACAATCAGCAAGTTTACCCGGTAATGTAGTAGATTCCAAAGCACTTTTTCGCCGAACCAGTTCTCTTGCCTTTTGAGCCGCAATCCTGGCAACAGCAGCAGACGTAATTTTACTAACAATTACCTTTATAACCGTTGGATTTTCCTCATAAAATTCAGAAAGCTTAGCCGATACCGCAGACTCAACAATTCCCTTAACATCAGCATTTCCAAGCTTTGTCTTAGTCTGACCTTCAAACTGAGGCTCAGGTATTTTAAGACTTACAACACCAGTCAAGCCTTCACGCATATCCGACCCGGTAAGATCAACATTATCTTTCAAAAGTTTATTTTTCTTAATATAACTATTTGTAACTTTAGTAAGTGCAGCCTTAAACCCTGAAATATGAGTACCACCCTCAATAGTATTTATGTTATTAACAAAAGAAATAATTGATTCAGTATACCCATCAGTATACTGCAAAGCAATTTCCATCTCAACATTAGTATCAGTATCTTTCGTCTCGAAATAAATAGGATTATCATGAAGTGTGTGTCGGGTTTTGTTCAAATCAGTAACCAAAGATTCAATACCGCCGTCAAAACAAAACGTCTTTTTAGTTTCATCCCTTTTATCCTCAAATTCTAAAATAAGACCCTTATTCAAATATGCCAATTCTTTAATTCGTGGAATCAAAACATCTTTATCAAAAATAATCTCATCAAAAATCTCAGCATCAGGGAAAAACGTAAGTTTTGTACCGGTTGTATCAGTATCGCCAATCACTTTAAGATCCGTTACTTTCTCACCAACAGCATATTTCTGGTGATGAATTTTACCATCTCGTTTAATCTCAATTTCAACCCATTTAGCTAGCGCATTTACAACCGAAACGCCAACCCCGTGAAGTCCTCCGGAAACCTTGTAAGTATCATTATCAAATTTACCGCCCGCATGCAATTTAGTCATAACAAGCTCCACAGCAGGAATCTTATATACTGAATGAATATCAACAGGAATACCTCGCCCATTATCAATTACCGTAACAGATCCATCAATATTTACAGAAACAATTATTTTAGTGCAATAACCGGCCAAAGCTTCATCTATACTATTGTCTAATACTTCCCAGACTAAATGATGTAAACCTTTCTTACCCGTTCCACCAATATACATTGCCGGTCGTTTTCTAACTGCCGACAAACCTTCCAGAACCTTAATCTGTTCTGCGCCGTAATCTTTTTCACTCATAAAATTCAACAATATAATATCAATTTGTTTATTGCAAAAACACACCATCAATTCGCATAAAAATTATAAAATAATCCCATTTTTAAAATGAACCAAAAGCTCAATAAAAACGCAAATAGATATGGTATTTTTAGCCTAAAAACATATACATCTAATTAAACAGAAACGTTTATATAGGTTGTGGAAAAAAATTTAAAAAACATCAAAAAATTACCAAACAGAAGCATCACGAGATTGTTCTTTTCGATAATATTCATCCATAGAATTAACATTATGATATCGTAAAAATATTTGAAGTTTTGTGTTTTCAATAAAATTTATCCCTAAACTCGCCTCAACAGCCCGAATCCTATCACCCATATCCATGTCTCTGACAGCATCATAAGACAGACCCGTAATTTTACAAACCGGCTCCAACAATTCTCTACTTGATGGCGGTGTGGGTGATTCATAAGACTCATCAACTAAACAACCATATTTACTCACATCAGATATATCCATACACAAAATATGTAATAGAAGATATTTAAATGTTTAAAATAAAAAAATCCCAAAAAAAAACCAACACATATAACCTTCCATGACCAATATATAACTGTATTTCCGGAGGGTGTTTTATATGACAATAAAAGAAGTTATGCATAAACCAACTTTTGTAGAAGATACAATGACAATAGAAGCAGTAGCCCAACTTATGAGCAAAAAAACATAGGTTCCGTCATTGTAGGCACAAATAAAAAAGCATTAGGAATTTTCTCTGAACGAGACATTTTACGTAAAATAATAACTCACGGAATAAACCCAAAAACCGCCAAAATAAAAGACCATATGACACCAAATATATACGTCATAAATGTCAACAAACGACTAATTGATGCACTTAATGTAATGACCGAAAAACACATACGAAGACTTCCGGTCGAAAAAGACGGCATACTTGTAGGTATGCTTTCAAGCAGACGAGTCTCTCAAAACATGAAATACAGTTACTTGCGGGCTCGAGCAATACCCAAATTCCGAGAAAAATTTTCAAGCTTTTGGTAATACATAATTAACAACAAATCAACGTCCTTATAAATTTACTAAAAACACAGAAACAATCAAAATATATCTATATATATAACATCAAAATACAAAAAAAAACAACACATATAACATTTACCCAACAAAAAAGAAAGATGAATATTGTAGGTCAAATTATTGCCGGCGGTTTTGGTGATTTGCTCATCCGCCAGAAAAGTAACGAACAATTAGAACTAGGCGAATTATTAGTAACAGATGATATTAACCAATACACAATATTCCAAATATACGACCTTAAATACGGCTCCCAAATTGCAAAAGAATCCCTGGAAATGATGTCCGGGATGAACCTTGAAGGCTACGGCGAATCCCTGGATTTTCTAGACCCAAATTTAAGAACATACATCCTAGCCAGAGCAAGAAGTGTCGTAACCATCAGAAAAACAAACGCTCACACACCAAAAACACTTCCAAGCTTTTTCGCACATTTAAGAAAAATAACAAAAGAAGATTTATCATTCATACAAAAACCTGCATACCCATTATATCTTGGAAACATAAGATCTGGCTCAAAATTAATGCCAATCGACATATTCCTTGACGGACAAAATGTATTTTCACATCACATATTACTCGCAGCAACAACCGGTAGAGGTAAATCCAACCTATTAAAAACACTTCTTTGGTCCGCACTAGACCAACCATACTGCGCAAACTTAGTCTTTGACCCGCACGACGAATACTACGGCAGAAACGAACTGGTTCTAAAAGACCACCCAAAATCAAGAGAATTACTGGAATATTACAGCCCGGAACCACCAGCAGGAACAAAAACACTAAAAATAAATCTTTCAATCCTAAAACCATGGCATTTTGAAGGCGCAATTGAATTTTCAGACGCTCAAAAAGATTTGATGTACACATTTTACAACAATTTCCATCTCGAATGGATAGAAAACCTAATAATTTCACAAGACGAAGGCGAATTTTACCGCAAAGAAACAATAAATGTCGTAAAACGAAAACTAATGCGACTGCTATCCATATCAGTCGCAGAAGACGAAATAACCTGTAACTCAATATTCGACCAAACCGCAGGAGCCACAATTACAGACGACATAATACGATCACTAGATCAATCAAAAACAGTCATAATAGACACATCTGCACTATCATCAGCAATAGAAATCCTTGTAAGTTCAATAATCACAACAGAACTATTCTCAAAATACAAAAAATACAGAAAAGACGGCACACTAAACACAAAACCCATCATAAATATAGTACTGGAAGAAGCCCCAAGAGTAATTGGAAAAGAAGTATTGCAAAAAGGACCAAACGTATTTTCAAGCATCGCAAGAGAAGGCAGAAAATTCAACATCGGACTAACTGCAATAACCCAACTACCATCCCTAATCCCAAAAGAAATTTTAGCAAATCTAAACACAAAAATAATAATGGGAATAGAAATGCAACAAGAAAGAGAAGCAATAATTTCATCCGCAGCTCAAGACTTAACATCAGACGATAGAAACATCGCATCTCTAGATAAAGGCGAAGCCATCATATCATCCACATTTACCAAATTCGCAATCCCAATAAAAGTCCCATTCTTTGATGATTTCGCAAAAACTCAAATCAAAAATAACCCCAAAGAAAAAAAAGCATTCACAGGAATTAAATTCTAATTGCATGATTATCAACTGGCAAATCATGAAATACATTCTGTTCAAATACGTCCATCAATAACTCATTATATTTCTTTTTAACGCGTTCTAACGCCACATCATTCCTACCATCAGAATGCGTTTCAAAATAATTAATATATCCATAATATGCGAATATTGCATTAGATCTCCAAGAATCATCGACTTTTAAATTATACAAAATATACGCATAATCACCTAAAAATAATTGTGAAATTGCCACCTTTTTTATACGACCCTCTACGTAAAATAGATTTAATGCTTCCAATTCACATTTATATGCCACTTCTAAAATATCAAAATTCTGCTCTCCTTTTGCAACAAATTCATCATACGCATCACTTGCCGCAAAACTATATGTACATGCTGCATGAATCGAATTCTGTTTCATCATTTTTTTTGCATATTTTGAACGATAATAATATGCCCCTGAAAGCTTATTTATATCTCCTGTAATATCATATTCTGCTCTTAAAGAATCACCCAACCCAATATATGCATAAATTGAAAAAGATAACAAATCAAACGCCTCTGAAAATTTTGCAGATTTTTCTTCATGTTCTCCCCATTTTTTAACCCATTGTAATTTTAACTCATCATCATCGGAATTTTCATCTAAATTTTTATAAATACATTTTGAAAAAGCAGCTGCATAACCGTTAAGATATGCTTGTTTTCTACCCACACGTTTTTCATCCATAAATTCCATAGTCTCAAATTTCAAATTTTCAATACCATTTAAAATAAATAGATAAAGTTTTTCCACATCTAATTTCGGTAAATCCATATTTTCTAAAACAATTTGATCATATTCAGAAGAATTAAGCAAAAATTTTGTCACTCGACCCATATTCATACAGAAATTAAAATTATTTAAACTAAAAAAATCATCACTTTCAAAATACTCACTTATTGCTCTATAACAATCAACAGGTTCTTTAAGCCCATCATAATTCCGTAACAATAAATTCTCTAAAGAATAAATATTTCCCACCATAACAAAAAATAGAACCATAAAATATTATATATTCATAACCAATAACTACCAACTAATTATCAATAACACACACATAATTTCAAAATAACTAAATAAATAAAATTAAAACACATATATCAAATATCACAAAAACAAAAAAACTAATCATCACGCATCAACATTCCCAATATTTCTGCTTGAAGCTCATCATTAAGCAACAAACCACAATAATTTATAGAATTATTCACACCATCTAATAATTCTTCAGAAACAACAGAATATATATTTACACCGGAAGAATTTGCCGAATATAACAAAACCAGATCATAAACAAACTCTATATTTGTATCATCCCCATTAAACAAAAAACAAGTACTTTTCGAATCAGAATCATAAAAACCATCAACAACACCTACAGACCCCAAAAATACAGGTTCGCTAAATACTATATTGTCAAAACGAGAACTATCAGAAACTTCAAAATATTTTTTTTCTGATGATGCAGAATAAATTCGATTAATCTTTTCATAAATAGTAGGCATTATCACCAAAGCACCACATAATTTATCTAACAAACACATAAAATCCCACCATAAAACCAATACAACATAGATGATTATGTATCTTTAAATTATTAACTACTACATAGTCAAATAATCATCAAAAAAACCACTCAATAAAACCATAAAATAACGCATAATGTGTCACAAAACACACAATAAAAAAACAATAATAACAAAAAAAAGAATCCAGAACTCACAATTTCAAAGTACCGTCAGACAATAAATGCGAAAAATAACTAATAATAGCAATAACAAAATAAGAATAATCAATAAAAAGCATCGGCAAAGAAAAAATCAACATAGCCAAAATAGAATGCATAAATTTTCTGTGTTTTAAAAACTGAACAGCCAAAAGCACAAAAGCAACACTTAAAACCGCAAATTTTTGATTTAAAAAAGTCCCGACGATTATCATCAAAATTCCTAAAACATTCACTGCCTTTCTAGCCTTGCTCGACGAAATATCCACATCAGCCAACGTCGAATAAATAATCACAAGTAGAATCAAAACAAGTAAATTAACATTCATTCGAATAATATTCTCATTCAAAAAAACAAAAATTAAACAAAGCACAATTCCAAACAAAATATGAGTCATATAAGACGGCATAAAATCACAAAATAATATGTAAATAACATATTTATTATTTTATATATAAGTATAATTCCAATTCATGCAACATTCTAATAATTCATTTTATTTCTTCGCAAATAACATCCAAAATAGCATCAAAACAACCATCTGCAATAGAAATAGCATCCACAATTTCTGACATTTTTGGCAGATAACCATAATAATTTATATTATGTCTAAGTTGTCTTAAACTTCCAATAGCCAATATAGGTCTTGTTGTTTCAACGCTCAATTTCAAAAGCTCATTTATAGGCATAACATGATCATTTGCATCAATTCCGCGCGCAACTAAAATCGCATCGCCAAGCATTCGAAAACACTCATAAATATTTCTTATAATTGTAGATCCTGACGCTTCAGTTACTTCAAGCGTTAAAGTAAATTTCATATCTCTTTTAGCAGCTTCAATAATACTTAATGCTTTTTTCTTATCCGGCACTTTTTGACGCATTAAAGATGCACCTCTAAAAAACCCTCAAGCACAATACCATTCGCAATATTAGAAAACAAATTCAAATCAACTTTATTCCGGGAAAATACATGTAAATTAACCAAAACATTTTTTCTATAACCTAATTGCGGCAAAACACCCAACTCAACAATACGCAAATCCTCATCATCCAATACTTCAACAGCAATATCAATATCACTTTTTTCAGTATCATCACCTTTACGATAACTACCAAATAAAACAATTGCCCGCGAATTAGGAATTATTTTATGAATTTCTAAAAGTATCCCCGATTTATAAACCATATTTAAATTATAACTTATTTTATGAGTAAAATTATACACGTGTTCCAGATTACATGAAATTCTCCATATTCTTCCTAATACTTCTTTTCTTAAATATTTTTCATCAACCAATCGATTTACATATCTATTTGCAGTCATTTTAGATATATTAAGTTCTTTTGACAACTCACTTAAACCAATTTCTTTTTGCGGATAAGAAAAAAACCAATTAATTATCTTATTATATGCTTCTGTTTCCTCTAAAGGTAATACATTACCCAAATTATTAATCATACGTATGGTTACACGCGAAACTATATAAACTTTTTGGAAACCATATAGTTACATACGAAACCATTTAGATTTTAAAAAAATCATCAAAAAATCAACAAAACATTTCAAAGTCCGAAAACAACATCCTTAATTGCCTTTAATACCTCGTCTTTAGCGCCAGCCACAAACTTTATACTACCCGCAACTTCGTGGCCTCCGCCATCACAGGCAGAATAAGGCATTAACGATTTCAAATCAGATACAATCTTATTTACATCAAAACCTTTTTCTTCAGCATCACTAGTTGCACGAATAGTAACAAAATCAGGACCAAAACCCACAGACACTATCATTTTTCCCGGATATTTTTCAATCACAAGCTCGTGCGCAATTCCAATAGTCTTTCCCGCAGGCGGAAATTCACCGCGCCTGGTTGTTAAATCCAAATCAAGCGTCATAAAAACAGCAGATTTAAGCTCCTTGACATCCATATAATGAGAACAAACAGTTTTCTGCTCTTCAATTTTTTTAGATATCTCTGCATAAAGCAATTCAACTAATTTTTCATCACCATAAATTATATCCGATACCACCGTAGAATCAGTCATAAACCGCAAATAATACGCCTCAAAATCAACCAAAAGCGATATTTTATTCAAATATTCAACACTTTTACCTGATTTTTTCAAATATTGGTCAAATTCCGCGCATTTCGAATGATCCCCTACACCTGCAAGCGCACAAAGAACAAATGGATCTTTCACATCCCCTAAAAGACGCGCAATTTCAACACCAAGCATCCCTGCAGTCAAATTCTTGTCAGCTCCCGTAAGATACGGATTCACGTGCGCATCAACAAACTCATCAACAGCACATTTGCCCTCAACAATTTTACCTGGTTTATGATGATCAATAACAACGACCTTTAACCCATAATGTTTAGCCTTTTTAATACTCAAAATATCTTCATCAGTCGAACCATTATCAACAAGAAGCACTAACGGTATTTTTTGCCCAAACCGATTTTTAGACTTAGTAGCATCCGCCACATCTCGTAAAACATCAACATATTCATAAAACGGTGCTTTTGACGGCGTCCTATTATAATACTTATACACCGCATCAGAATCACCCGCATTATACCGCTCAATTAATTTTAAAATCACTTGCTCTAACGCCAACGCACCAACATACCCATCAGTATCCGCATGATGTCTCAGATAAATTGGTGACCCTTCAACAATTGCCTGTTTAATAATAGATGCCACTTTTTCCATCTTATTTTTCAATGCATCCAAATTCTTACTTTCAACAAGAAAATCAACATTAGATATTTTTGAATTATTTTTAACTTCCACAGCAATTTTTTCTAAAATCGCATCTTTACTAGAATCAGATACCTTCGAAATAGATTGTATTTCTCGCCTAATTCTATCCTTATTTTGTGAAATTATTATCGTTACATCAACCAAAGAATCTTCAGCAATTTCAGGATACGCACGTTTTCCCGGACCTACAAACCCGGAACATTCCATCATACTAGACCCATCAGTTATCATAAATATAGTAGGCCCCTTAGTTTGCCTAACAGTTTTAACAACACCGCATAAATCATACATCCCGCTTTCTCGCGAAATAATATCAATAATTTTTTTCTTAGATGACTTCATCTTAATAGTAATATTTCCAATTTCTTTTCTCATGATGATTATTTTGGAAGTGAATTATATTAAAGAAAAGAAAAAAACACGATTTCATTTTTTAAAAACATGACAAAAAACATCAGACAAGCTGTTCAAGAGAATATCTAACCATATTGTCAAAAACCTTCTGCCCCGCCCCCGGCGCCTTGGCATCTATTGGTTTTCCCGCCCTTCGTAACATTTCCCGCTCCATCGGCCATCCGGGGCTCTGCCCTAAAAACTGGTATCCTTCAGGATGCGGCATGATAGAAAAAACATTTCCTTTTTTATTACAAATACCGGCAATATCACCTTTTGGTTTAGGCGAATAATGAATATTATCCCTAACCACTTCATCTACATATCTTGCAACAACCTGATGATTTCTAACTACCTCATCATACACGCCATCATCAAAAACAAATCGTCCCTCACCATGCCTTATTGGAAGATGCATCTTTTCGATACCATTTGTATATATTTTAGATGCTGAACTTTTATCATCAAACTCAAGTTCAATCCACCTATCAACAAACCCACCGGAATCATTTGCAGCAATTGTTGCAATCTGCACACCATCATTTCCAGGCGCATAACCCATTTTAACTATTGCCTGTGCACCATTACAAATACCCATTACAAGATAACCGCCATCTACGAATTGCCGAAGACCCTCACCGATTTTGCTTTCCAGATTGTCTCCAAGGATTTTACCTGCCGCAATCTCATCGCCATAAGAAAATCCTCCCGAAAGCGCAAGAATCTGGTAATCTTCAAGCTGCCTGCCATCGCCTTCAAGAATCTCGTTCACATGAACTATATCTACATTCGCCCCCGCATTCCTTAAGGCATAAGCTGTCTCATACTCACAGTTTATTCCGGCCCCATTAATAACCAAAGCATTTGTTAAACCCATCATAAACCACCAAATGTACCCTTATAAGCATCTTTTAGTTTGTATATGCTTTCATCAATAATTGTTTCTCCGGAAACACCTTTAACATTAAAAGTCTTATCCGCAGTCACACGACCCACACCAGCATAAGAAACATTTCTTTCATAAAGTATATTTTCAAAACGCTCACGGTCTTCAGGCGCAATCGTTACCACAAGCCTTGAGGCAGACTTAGAATACAAAAGCTTAATATCTTTTAAATCATTTTCACCATCAATATCATTTGGAACCAAAGACAAATCAACATCCATCCCAAGATCCCCAGCAAACGCAATCTTAGCAAAAGATGCTGCAAGCCCACCTTCATAAACCCCGTGCGCAGATGCTAACAACTGCTCTTTTGTTGCAGTAGATATTGCGCGATATGTTTCTTTTGCCGTTGGAATATCAACTTTGGGTGCATTCGATCCCACAAATCCGAAAGAACGATAAAATTCAGATGCACCAAGCTCATCAGAAGTTGTACCAACAACATAAACTAAATCACCAGACATTTTAGCATCCATTGTAA
>WSZW01000099.1 GCA_013139905.1 archaeon | reverse complement strand
CCCAACTAGAATTAAGTTTAGAAAAAAATGTTTTTTTTGCAGCCATAAAGATGATTAGTTTTTACTCATATATATGCTTTAGCTTGCAATAAACATTTTTTTACCGCAACATTCCGGTTCTTTAAATGCTTCAAGGGATGGTTCTTCTAAATCAACATGTTTTTCTGTTCCGCAAACATTACATACAAATTTTGTTTTAGCCATATAAATCACCAAAAATTATGCTTGAGGCATAAGTTTTTTCTGAATACCCATAAGCTTGTCTCGAAGCATATTTTCTTGTTTGTCGTATGTTTTCATGCGTACGTCAAATGTTTCTTTTTGTTCTTCTAAGTTGCCAATTACGGTTTTTTTATCACTTTTAATAAGAATTGTGCCTGAAACCTTGAATATTTCTTCGCTTTTTGTTTTTTTAAGGTCTTCTAATGCTTTTTCAATTTCAGAAAGCTGCATTCTGTATTGTTCTTTTTGCATCATAATAGTTTGTAGTTGTTGTTGTGTTTGTTGATATTGTATCATTACTTCTTCGTTTTGTTTTACCATATAAAAGCACCTCTAGTATAAAAATATGTTCTCTAATACAAAATTATGTTATTATATATTTAAAACCTTTTCTGATGTATCTATCAGTCGCAATAATGTGTTGGTAGCAGCCCTAAGAGCCGTTGTATCGTTGGCTTCAATAGAAACGCTAAGCGTTCCATTTTTATCAATAACAACCTTTGTTATGGCTCTTTTAGTGTTCGTCAAATCAGGTTTTATAGATTTAAAAATAATATCTGATTTTTTTTTGTCAAAATCAAACTCTATTTTTGTCGAAATCATCTATATCAGTTAAGATTTAAACTTATCTGCAACTTATATTCTTTTTTAGTTCCGGGGTTTCTTTAAAAAGAATTCTTCCTGAACATTTTGGACAAGTTACATTAATATTAATGTTTTTCATATCAATTGATGCTTGGCAGTTAAGACATACATACATAAAAATCAAACTCCTTTAATTTAAGCTGTTTGTGCTTCCGCTTCTTTTTTTGCGGTTTGGGCAAGTGCTTGTGCTTTTAAATTTGCAAATTTTCCCATTTTTATCTGGTTTATTATTTTTCCTGCAGGTGTATTTGGTTTGTATGCGCCACCTGCAACTTTAACATCACAGTTTTTGCATACCCATATACCGGCTGCTTGTCTTTTAAGTGTAATTTTTGTACATTTAGGACATTCGTGTTTGATTCGGGATGTTTGTTCAATCTTATTTACTCTTGTGCGAATTTTAATACCGTATCGTTCCTTGAATCTTCCTGCACCTTTTACTTTTTTTGTTGCCATAATAAATACCTTCATTTAAATTGTATTATTGATTACTTAAAAAAATAATTACATATGTAAATTATTTTATTAAATTTTTAAAATGTTTGTTTCTAATCTCCGCTCCTAGTTTTTGAGCCATTTTGCTTACTTTTACAATTTCTTCTGTTGTAAATCCACCGGGACCGCCTTTTTGCATGGAACTGATATTACCTTTTTCATTTGTTGTGATTGTAATTCTGGTTGTAAATACTTCTTCTTCGTCAGCAGTTGCATCAACAATCAGTTTATCTTCACTTTTTCTAATTGTTATTGGAAGAACAAATGTTTGTGTTGGTAATTTATCTTTTCTGTTTTTGTAATCAATTACATCGTCTTTATCAATTGACGGCATTTTTGCATCAAGTATTGCAGCCATAGCAGCTATTCCTGAAGCATCAATTAAATTACCGTCATGATTTATAACAAGAATGTCTAAAAATACTCTCCAGACTTTTTCACCTTCGACAAGACATAATTTTTTAAAATCAATTACGCCTGCTTCTCGAATACCTCTATCAACCACACGACCAAGTTCAACTTCTGTGTCTCCCGGGCGTCCTGCTTCGAATTCAGGAGCAGCTAGCGGTAAAAATTCTGCGGAGGATGTAAGTACACCTTTATCTGCGGAATCGGGATATGGTGTTGCAATATCCATTTTAATACCTGCAATAATTTCTGTTTTCCCGACTTTTACTCTGGCAGAGCCTTCTGCATTTGCAGAAATTCCGGTTTCGATTGTAATGTCTCTAAAGACATCAAGTTTTCGACCATCGTTTCGTTTATCTGTTTTAATTTGACTTAAAATATAATCTTTTGTTAATTTGGCTGTCATAATAATCACCTAATTGGTTCCTTTTGTGGTATATTTTTCAAGAAGTGCAGCTATTTGCACTTTTTCAATATCCTTGCAACCTTTTTCTGCCATTTTTACAATTTGTTCAATTTCTTCAACCGTAGCATCTCCATCCATTTGAAGGAGTGTTATTTCTCCGGTTCTAGGAATCATTGCAACTGGAAGATCAATAGCATCGCTTACATCTTCTTCATCCTTGGTAAGATCAAGTGCTATGTTTCCCTCAACTCGACCCGCAGCAACAGATGATACAAGACCTTTCATTGGAATTCCTGCATCTGCAAGTGCAACGGATGCTGCAGTTATTGCGGCAACTCTTGTCCCGGCATCTGCTTGGATTATTTCCATATCTACTTCAATAGCGCTTTTTGGAAATTCTTCTAAAAATATTGCGTTTTCAAATGCATCAGCAACTACTTTTGCAATTTCTACTGATCTTTTATCATAACCTGGTCTTTTTCTGTCATATACGGAAAAAGGTATCATGTTATATCTAAATTTAAGTATTGCTTTTTGTGAATTTTCCATGTGTCTTGGGTGTACTTTTTTAGGACCATAAACACCAACAATTACTTTTGTTGTTCCAAATTCAACATATGCTGAACCATCTGCTCGGTCAATAACACCTGCTTTAATTATCATTGGTCTTATTTCGTCAAGCTTTCGGCCATCACTTCTAATTCCTTTATTGATTAATTTTTTATCCATAATAATCACCTAATCTATGATTTCAAGCCTTTAAGCTCGGAATCAATTAGTGCTTCTATTTTGTCTGTAAGTCCA
>WSZW01000076.1 GCA_013139905.1 archaeon | reverse complement strand
GAAAACAAATGATTCTGCAACGCTCACAAATTGGAATCATATAGTAGTTACGGCTAAAACAAACGATAGATATGATTTATATATAAACGGTATATTATCTATTAGTGATACATCTTTTGGAGCATTTGCAATTACTGAGATAAATAATAATATAATCGGTTCATCAAGAGGATATAATGGTAATTTTTTCAAAGGTGTTATTGATGATATCAGAGTATATAATAAACAATTATCTCAATCTGATGTAGATAGTATATACACAGCAACAGAACCGACATATTCATTCGGCGCGGAAGAGTCACAAAGCGGAACACCGCCATCAATCACAATAAACAGCCCGGCAAACACTACTTATTATACTACGAGTATCCCGCTTAATGTTACGGTGTCGGATTCGGATAGTGCCTCGTTTTGGTGCGCTATTTACAACGACGGGGTGCTTGTAACGAATGAAACAACAAACACGACATACACAACTACATTAACAAAAAATGGCGGAAGTCATAACGTGAGTGTTCATTGTGAGGATGTAGATACCAGTACATCAGACGACGTAGAATATTATTATGTTTTTATGGGTTTGAATGTTTCGGCTTTTAATGGTGGTAATGCATCCGCCCTCGCTGGCTGGAACATTTACACTACTAACGGGACATTTAATTATTCTGATACTGGTTTAACAAACCCCACGTTGATTGATATTGCGAATTTACCGACGGGTTCGGTTAATATTACGTTTGAAAAAACAGGATTTAAAAACGCAACATACACAAGAACTCTTAATAATTCTGCGTTTGTTCAATTAGACGGGAATATATATTATAATCAATTATTTTACGCAAAAGATATAGATACCGATGCAACATTAAATATATGGAATATTCTTTTAACTAATGGCACATCAAACGCCACACAAGCAGTTATAACCGGCACGGCATCTTTTGGTCTTGATGAATTACCACAAGGATCCGTCAATGTAACCATAAGTAAAGATGGTTACAACACCAACACAACAACCATAACAATAGATGGAAATTCAACAATAGCATATACAACCTATCTTAAAAAAGCCGGGTTGTATGTAATTGTAAAGGATGAAACAACATTGGCTGCTTTGAATTTCAATATTACAATATTTAATTCAACAAATACCCAGACATGGACGAATGAGAGTGAGTTTAGTAAGGCATGGGATAAAATACCAAGTGGAATCATCACAATTCAGATTATAGATTTTGGGGGAAATTATACCGGAAGAAATTATTATACCACAATTACCTCTACAACCGCCTATACGTTAACATCTTATTTACTGTCATATGCAAACTCTATAAATGTGGGGTTTGTTGCTATAGACAGCTACGATGCGACATTAAGTTCTGTTCTTATTACAGCCCAGAAACTATATAATATAACCTGGACTACTGTTGCGCAGGGTAAAACAGACGGGGCCGGGACCACAAACATATACATGAACCCGTTGGTAAGCTATAAAATAAAAGTTGAAAAGGGCGGATATATAACGCAGTATGTGACAATAACACCGAGCGCAACAAATCCCACATACACAATACGGCTCCCAAGTGTAAGGGCTATAAACTTTACAACATTATTTGATGATATAAGCTACAGATTTACACCACAAACACCGGGGCTTGAAACAGAAATAATACAATACATAAATTTTACTATTTCATCAAGTGGTGGCAATCTTCAATATTATGGATTGAATATAACATATAATGGAAGCGTGATATTTAGCCATGAAGTGACAACCGATCCGTATGGTGGAGAAATAGGAGCTTTGGTAAACCTCACAGGAAAAACAGGAACACTATATGTTAATGGTTATTTCTTTAAAACAGACTATGGATTGACTTATCTAAACACAGCATATAGGATATGGGATTATGAATATGGAAATTATACAGTCGCAGCAATTATAGAATCATGGAAAAATGAAACTCATATATCTAAAGATGTATCTGCAATAACACTAAGTATATTGTGTGTATGTGTTATGATACCTGTTGCATCTGTTGTTTCTATAGGTGCAGGTATTATCGGAGTGATTATGTTGAGTTTTGGATTGTATGCAGAAATAATAACTATGGGTCAATGGATCATAACGCTATTAGTTGTTATATCTATTATGTATATTAGGGGGCGTATTTGATGGGTTGGGGATCTAATCTATTAATAATAGGACTATGTATCTCTTTTGCTTTGTATGTCGGAAGTGAAAGATTAGCGGAAGATTCAGGTTTGCCACGCTATGCTCCTGAATATATTGAAAACACAAATAATTTAACCAACAGCACAAGCGCGGCCGTATGGGATAGTGTTGTTAATTCGTTTACATCTGTTGAAGCTGTTGCGGTCATAACAGCCGGGGCGCTCATATCAAGTCAAAGCGTTATGTTTACAATTCCTGCGATTGCTATTGTGGGGGTTGCTAATTATTTTTTATTTCCTATGGCTGCTTTAGAATCTGTAGGATGGCCATCTGATTTAATTATGTTTGTGCAGGGTTTAATGAATTTGATTTTAATATTGTTCTTATATGGATTTATTAGAGGGGTTGAACCATGACATTTTTTGGATTACCTTTTGATTATTGGACGATTTATGTTTTTGGTAATGTTCTTTTTACGGGTGTGTTCTTTATCTTATTATTTACAATATTTGGATTATCTAAGGGTTGGTCTGTTGATGTTTTCGCGGTGTTGTATGTTCCGTTGGCAACTTTTCTTTTTATTGGTGGTGTTTTACCGGCAACATTAGAAAGTGTGGCTCTTGTATTCTGTGGAGTTGTTATAGGCCTTGCAGTTATTAAAATGTTTAACCGATAATTAAAATTATAAATGTTTTCTAAGTAAAAAATAAAAAATGTATATTCATATAGTGTATATTAATGACAACCGAAAGATTTATATATTTATCCATCCTAT
>WSZW01000110.1 GCA_013139905.1 archaeon | reverse complement strand
CTTAAAAAATCAAATAGAATTATTCTTTTTTTGGTGCGCCAATTCTGAACATTTTAGTTCCACAAACAGGACAAGTTCCTCTTGTTGCAGGTTTTCCGTTTTTCATTGTAATATTTTCTGTATCTTTCATTTCTCTTTTTGCTTTACATTTTACACAATATGCTTCTACCATAGTAATACCACCTATTTTTCTGTTTGTTTCTCATATATGCCTCATG
Source organism: archaeon (assembly GCA_013139905.1). Taxonomy (GTDB): domain Archaea; phylum EX4484-52; class EX4484-52; order EX4484-52; family B79-G9; genus GLR112. Next base: position 8,103 of record WSZW01000110.1, on the reverse strand, counting down.
GTATATAAATATATAGGATAAAATACAACAAAATTAACAATACAATTAAAACATACAACAATATCATCAACACATATATAAACGTAAGAATCACATAATTAAAATAAATACTGATATGTCCCGATATATCGACATACATTCGAGGTGGCTTTAATGACAGAAAAAAATGTTCTTTTAGGATTTGTTCTTGCAACAACAATACTTTTTATGAATTCCAATTTTTTATTTGTAGGAATTGTAATTGATCTTTTAGTAATCGCAGGATATCTTTTATCCAAATATTTATACATGTATTATCAAATAGACGGAAAATATCTTGAAAAAATATACATGACACCACTATACTTAACACTTATAATGGCAACACTTACCACCGGTATTTTTAGTATTATAAGCAGATACGCACCATTATATTCAAATTTTTCAACATACAATGCATTACCAATAGCAATTAAAACATACATATTTGCAGAAATAATATTCTTAATCATATTTACATATTTCTTATTCAAAACAATCCTTTTTGATATAATGAAAATAGACATAAAAAAAGAAAAAAAAATAAAACCATTACCTCAAACACCATCAAAAATAACTAAAACAGCAAAAATAGAAAATATGGACTCCAAAGACAAAAATCAGGATGCAACCATAGTATTTAACGACGAAACAAAAGAATTAACAAAAGAAGAACAACTATACCCCTATCAAATAAAAAAACTGCCCGTAGTTGTTATAGTCTCAAAAGAATAAAAAAAATACATAATAAAAAATTACTTGGCAACCAAGAATAAAAAAAATCACCTAAAATCCGCCATCCCAATTGAAGCAAGCTCAAGGGTATTGCGCGAATTTTTAAACCGGTGATTTTTAGTCTTCCTTTTTGGAATCATATTGCAGCAACTTGCGGGATATTTACCCAAAAAGGAATAAACAAACCAATTGCCAATGATATTTAATCAAAATCTACCTTCAGTAAGTGTTAAATGATCTTTTTCAATATCAATTATTGCTTCAAACACTTCAATTACGCGTGGTTCTTCTGTCTCAGCCAAAAATTGACTGTAATGCTTAATAGCATTTGTTTCTCGCTCATAAGACTCTTTAAGATTTCCAACATTTTTAATATGGCAAGTATCCTTATCCCGTAATATTTCAGAACCTTTTTCATCAGGAATCAATTTCGCCAACGTACTTGCATGCTCAGATTCAATTTTAGCCAAACGCTTAAAAGTAGTAGCATCGGAAACATTATCCGCATTTTTAGCCGCGCAAAAATAAAATTCAGCATTACCTGCTTCTAAATCAATTGCAGCCAATATATTTTTCCGGGTAATATCCGACAATTCTAATAACTCAGTCTTTACATAATCCTTTACTAAAACAATATATTCTATATGTGCTCCACAAAAAGGACAATGCGTCGGCTTTTCATCCCCAATATATCCTTCTTCACAAATTTCACATTTGTATACATTAACCATTCTTACACACCTCAAAATTAATTACTAAAATAAGTAATCCATATTAGAATTTAAATAATAAATACATACCATTTAACATTCAAAATACTAAAAAAATAATGTTTCAGCATCCCTAAAATTCTTAAATTCAAAATCCGCAATTTCATATTCGTCATCCGGAATTTTATTAGCATAAACACCACGCAAAATTCTAATTGATTGTATACCGCTTAATTTAGCACATCTAATATCCGTTGACGGCTTATCCCCGATAAAAACACAATCATCTTTATTCAACATATCACCAGAAACATCATTCAAAAGTGCAACCAAAACCCCTATAAGCATAGGATCCGGTTTTTTAGTATCATAATCCCTAGCACTTAAAACACAATCAAAATATTTCGAAATTTTAAACCCATCCAACAACTCATCCAAATAATCCTTTGACGCATTAGACAAAACCGCAAGAAGAAATCCTTGTTTTTTTAATTTTTCAAGAAACGAAATTGTGTCAGAAAATAAACGACCATTAGAATACAACGTTTCCTGCACATCAAAAATAACCGCACGTTTATGTTTTAATGTTACAGAAATTTTACTTTTTTCACTCATACAAGCATACGCCTTATAATATCATCCTGAAATGTCCTCTCACAATAAACACATCGAATCACATAAGGATTCGTACTTTCAGTAACAAATTTAGTTTTTATGATTTCATGATTAGTAATACAATTAGGATTAAAACATTTAAGCAAACCATTTATTTTAATTGGCGTAGATAACAACTTTTTTGAAATAACCCTAGAATTTTCAATAATATTTATCGTAGCACCGGGCGCCAAAAGAGCAATCTTATCAATCTCTTCTAAATCCAAATGCTTCCCTTCTAATTTTATTATATCCTTAAATCCCATACTTTTACTTTTTGCAGAAGAAATTATTGCAACAGAACCAGCATATTTGTAAAGATTAAGTATTGAAGAAATCTTAAATGAACGTTTATCCGGAATATGATCTATAACCATCCCAGTATTAATACTAGATATCGTAAGTTTTTTTGACATTTGTTCTGTAATCATTTAATTACCCCCAAAAGCAATGCTATAAGCGCCATCCGCGTTGGAACACCGTTTTTAGCCTGTTCAAAATAAATAGCATGCTTAGTATCATCAACATCCACTGCAATCTCATTAACACGCGGTAATGGATGCATAACTTTCAAATCACTTTTCGCATCCGCAAGCATCTTTTTAGTTAAAATATAAAATCCTTTAACCTGCTCATATTCCTGAAGATCTGAAAATCGCTCTTTTTGTATCCGCGTCATATACAATATATCTGATTCTTTTATGGCATCTACAAGCGATGTTTTTTGAATTGTCACACGTCCACCAATTTCATTTAAAATATCATCCGGCATCTCAAGAATATCCGGAGACACTAACAAAATTTTATTATTATTAAATAATGATAATGCGTGTGCAAGACTATGAACAGTTCGACCATACTTTAAATCCCCCGCAAGCGTCACAGTAAGACCATCAAGAGTTCCTTTATGCTTATATATAGTATATAAATCTAAAAGTGTTTGTGTAGGATGTTGGTTCGAACCATCCCCGCCATTAATAACCGGAACATCTGAAACTTCCGACGCTTTTTTAGCAGCACCTTCAAGTGGATGACGCATCACAATCAAATCAGAATATGCGGATGCCATACGAATAGTATCAGATAACGTCTCTCCTTTCTTTACAGAAGTGCCGGAAGTGCCGGAAAATCCAATAACAGAACATCCAAGAGAATAAGCCGCAGATTCAAATGATAATTTTGTTCTAGTTGACGGCTCAAAAAATAAAGAAGAAATAATTTTTCCTTTCGCAATTAATTTTTGCTGTTTTTCAGGCATAGCCTCAATTTTTTTAACAATTGAAAGTATATATTCTATCTTTTCACGAGTAAAATCCCTAACAGAAATTAAATCCTTATTCGAATTTTGTAAATCAATTAAAGTCATATAATCTAAATACATTATTGGAAGATTATATTTAAAAATAAAACACGTAAAAAATCACAAAAAATCAAATAATTAAAAAAAACAATAAAACCAAAATAATAAAACAAATAAACCTACAAATTAATCCCTAATTCTCCTTTAATCACATCCACACAAATTTCATCATCATTTTCAATACGTATTTTAGATTTCTTTGTAATCAAATCCCCAATTTTAATATCTATTTTTGTACCATCATCAAGTTCATAAGTTCTTTGATGCCCCATATGATCTTTTTTTACAAGTTTTCGAAGAACCACACGAGGTCTTAAACTAGTCTTTAATAACAATTCTATTTCCTGACCCTTTTTCAAAGATAACCATACATCAAAAATCATAACAAATCACTTTAAAAATACTCACACATTCAAACGATACAACACCCGCGAGTTTTTCTTAAACGCAAATATCTTACCCTCTCGCCCAAGCCAACCTAACGCAGCATAAACATCATTTAATTTTAATTTAGTATTTTTCGCAATACGAATCGCCGTATTTTCACCTAAAACTTCAAGCGAATCCCAAACAACTCCTGCATTTTTTCCAATCATTACTTCTATATCCACTACAAATCACCTAAAATAAAAATAAACATAACTTATATAGTAATTTTTACTATATAATAGTTCCTACAATAAAATACCTTTAAAGTAATTAATTCAATACATAAATACTATGAACATATTAATCATTGGCTGGAACAATAACACAAATATTTCCGGCGGCATGGATATACACATCCACAATATTGCAAAAAACCTCGCATCAAAAGGACACCATATATCTGTTTTCATCCACGAATCACAAACAAACCAAACAATTAAAGAAACAATCAACGAAAATATAACATACATATCAATCCCCACAGCACCAAATAAATCAAAAAATAACACGGATTTTCTAAAACTAATTGAAAACTACAACAACCAAATAATAAACCACATTAAAAACATCAATTTTGATATAATACTATCTCACGATTGGATAGGAATTAACGCTGCAAGCAAACTTAAAACTAAAACGAATTTATGGATCCACACAGTACATTCACTAGAATATATGCGCTCATTAGAAAATACAAACATCAAAAAAAGCGAAATTGAAAACCTAGAAAAAAAAGGAATATTAAACGCCGACATAGTATTTACCGTAAGCAAATACATGCAAAAAGAAATATTAAAAAAATACCATCAAAACACAAAATTAATCTATAACGGCTCATCATTTACAACATTCACAACAAATAAAACCATAAGAACCCCCACAAAAACACCAACAATACTATATATCGGACGCCTAACAGCTCAAAAAGGCGTAGAATACCTAATATTAGCATCAAAAAAAATAATAAAAAAATACCCCGAAACAAAATTCATAATCGCAGGCAAAGGCGAATTAAAACAATCACTTCAAAATTTCGCCCACACACTATGTGTTTCTAATAATTTTAAATTCCTAGGTTTCATACCAAATGAAAAACTAATAGAACTATACACATCCGCATCCATTTTTGTATCACCATCCATATACGAACCATTCGGAATCACAATCCTAGACGCAGCATATTTTAAATGCCCAATTATCGCAACAAAAAACACAGGCGCAATAGAACTATTTCCATCAAACCTAATATCAATAATAGAACCACAAAATTCAAAATCACTAAGCGAAAAAATAATAAACGTTCTTGAAAATCCAAAAATTCACGAAACAAAAGCAAAAGAACTAAAAAATAAAATAGAAAAAACTAATTTCTGGAACATTACAACAGACAAAATCATCAACGAAATAAAAAACAAACAATAAACATATACTTTTATAGCCATCAAAAAAACAATAACTATATGGAACTTTGGCTCATTATCGGAATATTAGGATTCGCATCATCAGCAATATCTACATCAATAGACAAATACATGATGAATCATAAATACGGAGCCATAAAAACAAATGCGCTAAAAATGTTTTTAGATGGGGTTATATTACTCACCATAGGACTCTTATTTTTCAACATAGAAATAACCTCAAGTTTAATCCTCTGGTCTTTGATTTTAGGCAGTCTTTATGCAGCCGCAGGAATACTTTATTTTGAATCATTAGAAATTACCGACGTTGAAGAAGTAATGCCCTTTTCAAACGCATCCACAACATTACTAATATTTATCGGATCCATCATATTTTTAGGCGAAACTGCCAATTTAGGAAATTATATTGGAATTATATTAACTGTAATAGGAATTTATCTTGTGCTTCTCACTAACGGACTAAAATACCCGAAAATTGATAAAGGATTTTATCTAATGATTAAAATGGTCATATTTACCGTTATTTATTCACTTTTAATTAAAACGACCCTAACAGAAATAAAACCAATAAATATTGCAATAACTATGTATTTTTCAACAACTTTATTTCTTGTCAGTTATCTTGTAATCACAAAAAAAGAAAGTTTGTCATTTCACAACGAATTTAAAAAACACATACCAAAAATTGCATTATCCTCATTTTTTGGTGCAAGCGCTACATTCCTCATATTTTTCGCACTTTCAATTGGAAAAGCTTCAAAAGTATATCCCTTAGCAGGGCTTCAATCAGTCTTTATTTTAATAATAGCAACCATATTTTTAAAAGAAAAAATCACAATAAAACGAATTTTAGGAACAATTATCATTTTTGCAGGAATTTATTTCATCACAATATAACAGAATACCGAATAAATCAAAAAATCCCATAAAACCCCACCAAATATTTAAATTTAGAAATTCAAATATAAAACCCTAAGCAATATTAGGTGTTTTTATGCATTATCTTTTTTTCATATGGTTAGCAATCGGAATTGGATTACTATGGCACGGATGTAGAATTCCAACCAGCCTATCAATACATTTCTCACTCATATTTTTCATCATGACATTACTCGCCTATTGGAATTTAGATATATGGATACAAATCATAGGCGGAATCATAATAGGATTTTTACTAATAATAACAAATACCATAACTTAAAAATACCCACAAAACCAAAAATTATATTAAAAATACAAAACGTCTTTATAAAGTTATAAGAACATATACATGATTAGTATAAAGAGAATTTCTATTTCTAAATATTAAATAACGGAAATAACTCATATATCTATTAAACCAACAGGTGAAATCATGGCTTTTAACGAGAACAGACGAGATGGCGGCAACTTTGGCGGACCAAGAGAAATGCACAAAGCAATTTGCGCTGACTGTAAACAAGAAACAGAAGTACCTTTCAAACCAGCAGGAGACAGACCGGTTTACTGCAGAGAATGTTATCAAAAACACAGAAAATTCTAAATTCGATTCATAATTAATTTATAATTTAATAATCAAAAAGTAACATAATTTATATATGCGAAGATTTTTTTTCCTTCGCAAATTTTTTCTTATTATATATAACAAATATTCATTTCTTAAAATACAAAAGAATCAAACCAGTTGCAAATGATATACCAGAAATCAAATAAATTCCAAATTCAATACAAGTCCAAACGACCAAATTAAAATATTATATAAATTTATATTTTTTTAATATCTAATCTTCCTTCAGCATAAACATAATCATTTATTTTTAAATCTGAATTTTTTACGATTTCAATTCGAACAAAAATACCACAATCAATAATTACATATTTATAATCTAATTGATCTAATAAAACAATATCAACAATTTTACCATTCAAAATACAATCAGAATCATATTTAATTGATGTTTTTATTTCTTTTTTTAACGTTTTTATTTATTTATAATAGGTAGTCATCAAAGAAAAATTTATTTTCTCTCTCCCCCAAAATTTATCAGAATCAGAATTTGAAAAACAAGTCAAATTCATATTTTTAATTTTAACAACTATATTTGCAGTTCTATTCTGTATATCTGCATCCACAATCTTAATTATAGTTACATTTTCTAAATATTTATTATCCATAAATTTCATCACCATTAACAATTATATTCTAACAACCACTTGGGCGTCTGCTAAACTCGCCAAAAACGCCGGTGCAGTCCGTATATGCTTTAATACCTAAAAACTCATCGCAAGACATCGCACAACCGGAAACACTAAAGAAATCACCAATATCATACGTTGTTTCATTATGTGGCAAAATACAATTAGAACCATCACTCTTAAACGCAACAACTTGTTTTACAGTCACATTATTCATGCCAGTGTTTGACACAATTGCAGAAAGCCCATTCATACTAATTGCGTAATCAACAACACCGGCATCAGTGTAGATTGTGATGTTATTCTCGCCGACAGTAAAGTTTCCTGCGGCGACGGTTATAGTTGTTGATACTCCGTTCGCCAAAGTTTCAGAATAGTTTACTGTCGGGTTTCCGTTGAATGAAACTTTCGGGTTTTCAGTCTCTGTACTCAAATCTGCAGTGCTGTAAGTTGATGCGATTTCTGATTGAGGCAATGCCCTGTTGTATATCCTTACTTCATCCATTGTTCCTTTAAATCCATTTCCAATCAAAAGATTGTCTGTGTTTGCCGCAATTGCGGTTGAATAATCCGCTGTTGCAGATTCCACGCCGTTTATGTA
>WSZW01000007.1 GCA_013139905.1 archaeon | reverse complement strand
CATCCGGTGTCACAGCATCAGTTGTCGTTTTAATGTAATCTGTCACCCAACCCAAAATAGCAGTACTAATAGAAACCGTAAAAACAAGAACCAAAATAACAGAAATTAACGGCGATACGCCCTTTCTAAACAACATACACAAAATATGGCTTTATTCGCATATAAAGATTCCATACAAAACCAAACACAAAAATCAACAAAATATCACAAATCCAAACCATAAAAATTATGAACTGTCAAAAAAATAACCAATCAACCCATGCGAAGTTTTTATATAATTAAAATGCATATTTAACTACGTGAGCAAATGAAATTCGAAAACATGTCTGTAAAAACATTTCTTGAAGAATCAAACAAAGGCAATGTAAATTATGACGATTTCTACAATCAATTCTTCAAAAAATTAAAAGAAGCAGACAAAAAATACAATCTTCTAATAACAACAAACGAAAATAAACCAAAAATACAATCAGGAAAACTAAAAGGACTTCCATTATCAATTAAAGACTGTATCTGCACCAAAGACATACAAACAACATCAGGATCAAAAATTCTTGAAGGCTACACCCCGCCATTTGATGCAACCGCAATTAAAAAATTAAAACATCAAGGCGGAATAATTATCGGAAAAACAGCCCAAGACGAATTCGGTCACGGAACATTCTCAACTAATTGCGCATACAAAATACCAAAAAACCCTCTTGATGAAACAAGAACCTGCGGTGGCTCTTCAGGTGGTGCCGGCGGAATCACCGCAGCACTTAATATGCCGCACATCGCAATCGCAGAATCAACCGGCGGTTCAATATCAGCACCAGCAGCATTCACAGGAACCGTAGGCATAACACCAACATATGGTAGAATATCCAGATACGGACTAATAGACTACGCAAATTCTCTTGACAAAATAGGCGCAATTGGAAAAACCGTCGAAGATGTTGCATTTGCACTTGAAATCATAGCAGGTCACGACCCATTAGACGAAACATCCGCAAATAACACAGTCCCAAACTATCAAAAAGCACTAGATAAAAACATCAAAGGCATGAAAATCGGAATACCCGAAGAATATTTCAAAGAAACCACAGATGAAAAAATAAAAAACATCATCTGGGATAACATAAAAAAACTAGAATCCCTAGGCGCCACATACGAAAAATGCACATTAAAAACAACAAAATACGTCATCCCCGCATACTACATAATAGCAATGTGCGAAACAAGCACCAACCTAGCAAAATTCTGCGGCATGCGTTACGGTGCATCAGAACAAACCAACGCAACAGATTTCAACGAATATTTCTCAAAAATAAGAGGAACATATCTTGGCGAAGAAACAAAAAGAAGAATAATCTTGGGAACCTATGCAAGAATGGCAGGATACCGCGACCAATATTACCTAAAAGCCATGAAAGTAAGAACAATGATAATAAATGACTACAAAAAATCATTCAAAAAATTCGATTGTCTTGTATCACCAACAATGCCATTTATAGCACCAAAATTCAAAGACATAGAAAAACTAACACCACTAGAACACTATTCCGCAGACATATTAACAGTTGGTCCAAATCTGGCAGGAATCCCTATGATTTCAGTTCCCGTTAAAAACCTAAATAAAATGCCCGTAGGTATGCACATACTTGCAGACCACATGCAAGAAGAAAAAATCATCACACTTGCAAATTCAATAAAATCATGAATTTTTTAATATATCAATTTCTTCCCTCATACATAAACAATCCACACCCCCATATTTTTCTTTACATTCTTTAAACCATGATTCAAGAATAGGTATTTTTTCATTTAAAATATCATCAGACAAATTCATACCATTAACATACAAACCAAAATATTGTTGTTCTAATTGTACTGGATCCACATATCCAGATTCAAGTGAATACTTACTAAATTTTAAAAATTTTAATTGCTTTTCAATAGGAATAATACTATCATCAACACCTGTTTTTTGCAATAACAAACCAATAAAAGTTGGAGTAAACCCAAATTTTGACAAATAATCACCAACATCATCCTGATACAAATCCAACGCAAAATCTAGCGGAGAACAGTCACACACTCCATCAGACCCAACACCACAAAACTTACCGACATCTGACCCATATCCTGTATCATTCACCATACAATTCACCCTACACATTTTTCATAATAAATAACACAACACCTAAATCCTAGCCATTATCAAAAACCGAACACCTAACAATACAATAATTGTTAACACAAATGCCGTAATCGCAAAAGTTCCTGGATTTGCAAATGAAAAACCCGTCGGTGTAGTTGTATCATTTTCCATACCCGTTTTATTTTCCAATAAATTCAACGGATTAAAACCATCCACCACATCATCTAAAATTTTAAATTCATTATCCGTGTCACCCTCACCAATCCCGCCATCATCATCAGTATCAGTAATATTTTCGACAGTAGAATTAGACACATTCATATCGGTAGTCCCACCAAAAAAAGTAAACGTTGTACTTGAACCACCACCAGAAGAACTCGTATCCTTAGCAGTTACACTAATTTGTGATTTAATAAAATTATTCAATTGATTTTGATCAAATTCAAAAGAAACCCTAAATGATAAATTATGAATACCAACACCACTTGCAATCCAATCAGAACTTACAGTCTTTGATTCATAAGATTCAAGAGTATATTCAGCTACACCCAAAAAAACACCATCAACATAAAAACTTACATTAACTGTTTCATTTGTATTTTGAGTATTTTCAAGAACAACAAGAATCTCAACATTAGAACCGGAAACTATAGTTGATGGATTTGAAATATCTCTTAATTTCACATCATGCGCTTCAAATGTCAAATTATCATATACATAAGAACCATTTATCCAACTTAAATTCTGTAATGATACAGACTTATTTTCAAGACCTGGAATTTTTAAAGAAAATACAACATCCGAACCAATATCAGCTGCATCTCCATAAACCGTTAAATTCACACGTCCATCAATAACTTCAGCACTATCTCTAGAAACACCATCAATATATGCATATATTACAGAACCATTTAATGCAGTTTCATTATTAACACTTATATTGGCATCAACAATCATAGGCGCATAATCCGCTACAGATGCAGATACAACAAATTCCGTTATATTAATAGGATTTGAAACCAACCCGCCACTCATACAACGTGCATAAACAGTATAATTTCCATTTGAACTATATACCTCGTAATTATGATAAATACCATCCATTGTTTCAAAATCATAATTCATAAATTCGTAATCTTTACTAGAATAATCAAACCTACAAGATGCATTCATATCAGTTATAGTCGTTATATTAAATCGATTTTCCAAAATAACGCCAGTAGGACCAATGCTTAAAATGCTCGGTGCAATTGGTTCGTAAAAAACATCAAAAATAAACTCAAGATTATGTTCTATTATATCACCACTACCCCAAATTGATGTTTGATCGGAACGATTGCCATCCACATAAAATTCTACAATCTTACCAATATCGGACGAATCACCATTTATAATAAAACGATTATATGGCTTTTGACCATAAACACCTAAAGCAGTAGTTGTAAATGTATCTCTTTTATCTCCGCCAACATAGGATGTTATTTGTGTACCCACAAGCGCAGGAACACCATTTATCATTATTGTTCCAAAAAATAATGCCGGCAAAATTGGCGGTCCCACAGGAATTGTTTCATCATCAACAGAACTCACAGAAACAATAACATTTCCACTATCCGATAAATTCCCATCAAATGCACTAAATATTATTGTTTCATTACCAGACCAATCTGGCAAAGCACTTATAGACAAAGTACGATTCAAATTTACAATAATTGAAACAGGATTGCCACCCGTATGAGACCAAATTAATTCATCATCAGATGTTTCCACATCAAACACATAAGAATCCAAAGTCCACAACGTAGTTATACTTCCTCCTGCCAAAAAAGAAACATCAGGCATATCACTCACAACCGGCGCAGTATTAACCGATGAAACAGTTATCGATATCGTCGCCACATTACTATCAACCGCACCATCATTTACTTTAAATGTGAATAAATCAACGCCATTATAATTCATATCAGGAACATAAGTCACAACATTATTCAAAATACTAATATCTCCATTAATCACATCCGAAACAATATGATATGATAAATCATCTCCATCCGCATCAAAAGCACTTAGAATTATAGTTTTTAAAGTATTTTCACTTGTAAATACACTTAAATTATAAGTAATCGAAATATCATTTACGGGAGTAATTGTAATATCTACAATCGCAATATTACTATCATCAATTCCGTCATTTGCTCTATAACTAAAACTATCTTCGCCAAAATAATTATGATCCGGAATATACAAAAGATTAGGCATATCACCGGAAAGACTACCATGCAATGGACTATCAATAATTTCATACGTTAATGTATCTCCATCATCATCATTAGAATCAAGAACCACACCCACATCATCATCTTCCTCAAGCGTTATTATCACCTCATTTGAAACTGGTGGATTATTCCATTCAATAACCCCATCCCAAATAAAATCAAGATCATAATTCGATTTTAATTCCCAAGAAATGCATTCAAGTGTCGCTTCACTAACAGCATAAGTATCTTCACCGGGAAGTTTTGCCCTGAATGTAATAATATTATCGCCAGTACATGTAACTATAAGCTGATTACTCACCCTATCACCATATTGACCAATTAAAGAAGTTATTGTATGTCCCTTTTTTTCATTTTCAATCCATGCCTCGATAAGCGTCCCTTTAGGTGCAGGAACATCATTAATAGAAATATTACCCGAAAGCACCATAGGGCCTGCAGGCACCCCAGATACAAAAGAATTTTGCGAAAAAAATATTAACTGTGCAAAAAATATAATTGTAATAAAAACAAAATATTTTTGATATCTGCTAACAACATTACTAAATTTATTCATATTAATCTCTGCCTCCACAACATATCGAAATTATTAAAATTATTCCGATTGTACTTTGAAATATCCCCTAAATATCGCCGCAGAGCCATCCATTTTCAAAAACAAAAAATCAATTTTTTATGCATAATAACCACACACAACTACATCCAAATTATATGCACGCACAAAAAATTTAAATGCGTAAAAAACACATAATAAAACACATAATTAATGGTATGTAAAGAACACAACAATAACCAATAGATTACTGTTGTGATTCTTACATACTTGATTGTACGAGGAACAGATTCGCACAAAAGACATACTTGACAAGTTTAAACATTAATCATACAATCCACAACAATCATCGTAACTTAAACCCGAACCGCATGGACATGCATCTTCCGGAACAAATTTAAGTTCTTCACTTTCAGTACATACATCGACATCACCTAATTCTACAAATTGCATTTTAACACCTCCATAGCACTACCTTGAGTAGTTGCTTCATGCAAAAAACTATGATTTTTCTTATGTTTCGAAACATAACCAAACATAACAGAAGATACTAGAATTGATAAAAAAAGAATTATTGCATATATTAACGGGAAAAAAGTAACCCTACCATTATACCTATGAGTATGTCCATAATTTAAATCAATTTTTTTTTGATTAAATAAATATGCATCTTCAATTGTTTTTGTTGGAATTTCAAATTTTAACATACAACATTACCTTATATAGTTTAAGATACACCCCACACAACCAAAAAAAACATATCATTATTAACTATTCAAACATCTCGAATATATTTGAACACAGCAATATAATCATATAAATATAACAAAAAAGTATAATAGTCAAAAACGATATATATACTTTGTCCTAACGTATCTAATATAACTTAAATAATAAACTAAATAAATTATAAAATATTACATATATAATTCACAAATTTAAATTATCAAAAAAATAATGAATACATTATAAAAAACTAATACCTTATAGTGCATACGAATAATCAAAATTAAAACATAATTATTATCGTATGATTAACTCACAACCAAAAAATAAAAACAAAATAACTAATTTATATACATAAAAAATAAAATAAATTTATGAAAATCGCATTTGCAACAGGAAACAAAAACAAAGTATTAGAACTAAAAAAAATACTTGAAAAAACAAACATTCAAATAATACAAAAAAACATAGAAATTGAAGAACCTAGAAGCGAATCATTACAAGAAATAGCAATTACAAAAGCAAATTATGCCGTAAATAAACTAAAAATGTCAGTAATTGTTGAAGATTCGGGTCTTTTTATAGACTCATTAAACAATTTCCCCGGAACTTATTCTCATTGGGTTTATGATAAAATCGGATATATTGGAATCATAAATTTAATAAATAAAATAAAAACAAGAAAAGCCACATTTAAAGCAGTCATAGTATATTTAGAACCAAACAAAAAACCACAAATATTTACCGGAGAAAAACAAGGAACAATTGCACTAGAATCCAAAGGAGTAGATGGTTTTGGTTATGATCCAATATTTATCCCAAAAAACGAAACCAAAACATGGGCAGAAAATCCCAACTCAAAAAACCAAAGTTCACACAGACAAATGGCAATCAAAAAATTCACTAATTGGGCAACAACAAATCTTTAATTCTATTTCTAACAACCTTCTAACGCGTGTAAAAAAACTGACACATTAAGGAACCGGCACTTTTCGAAGTAATTCCTTAATAATTTCATCCGTATCAAGCTCAATTGCCTTTCCTTCATAATTAAGTATGATTCTGTGTCTAAGAACGTTGGGTGCAACCTCACGCACATCTTCAGGCAAAACATAAGGCCTACCTTTCAAAAAAGCCGCCGCTTTTGAAGTAATATAAAGCGCAATAGAAGCCCTAGGAGAACCCCCCCAATCAATATACTTACCATATTCCATACCATAATTTTCCGGATTTCTCGTAGCATCCACAATATTCACAATATATTCCTTAATTTCTTGAGCCAAATATACTTTCTTAACAAGCGCCTGCATCTTTGGAAAATCAAAAGCATCAAAAACTTCCGTAATTTTCTCCGCCTCAAAATTCTTAGTCATCGAATTATTTTCAACAATAATAAGTTCATCTTCTTTAGCCGGATAATCTACAAAAACCTTGAATAAAAACCGATCAATCTGTGCCTCAGGCAATGGATACGTACCCATCTGCTCTAAAGGATTTTCAGTCGCAAGAACAAAAAACGGTTCAGCCAAATTAAAAATTTCCTTACCAATTATAACCTGACGCTCCTGCATCACAGAAAGCATCGCAGATTGAACTTTAGGCGGTGCCCGGTTAATCTCATCCGCAAGAAGAAAATTAGTAAAAACAGGACCCTTCACCGTATAAAACCCTTTATCCGGACTATAAGCAGTAATCCCCGTTATATCTGCCGGAAGCAAATCCGGAGTAAACTGAATTCTTTTAAAATCAGCACCCTTAACCGTACGTGCAAGCGTCATAACCAAAAGCGTTTTAGCTAAACCAGGAGCACCTTCAAGCAATATATGCCCACGAGAAAGCATACAAGTAATAACCGCGTTTAAAACATCTTTCTGCCCAATAAATATCTTACTAACTTCATTTTTCATAATATTTATTTTTGCAACATTTTGCACTATTTCCAATCTTAATTTTTCAAGTTCTTGTTTATCGATAAAAATCACGTATTTTTTCTATTTTTCTAAAATAATTTGTTCTCCCTATGTAACTTATATATACTATGTGTATATATAATTTTATACAATGATTAATTAAATTAAATAAAAAACGAGGTGTTTGTTCATGGCAGACAATACAGACAATAAAAATACAGAAAACAAAGAAAAAGAAATAACAGAAATATTTAAAGACGTTCGCGGTGAAATGACCAATATCAAAGATGAAAAAACCGATTTAGAAACCAATCTTGACAAAATAAAAACCGATCTTAAAAACATACAAGTAAAAGAAATAGAATTAAGAGACCT
>WSZW01000056.1 GCA_013139905.1 archaeon | reverse complement strand
ACATTATTGCCGCATCAACACCAACAGGTCAATATCACACAGCATCCGAACTTTATGTTGACAACGATATTGATATGAATAATAACAAAATATTAAATTCCGGAAACATAACAATAAATGGTTCTGAGAATGGAATAATATTTGATGATGGAACTGTATTGACAAGTGCAGATAATGTAGGGGGTGGTATTCCTGGCACGGCAATTTGGATAATCAAAACATTTGAATGGTGGGATAGTTCAGAATCGGTATATTATCTTGGCAAAATTACGGTTGGTTCAAAAGGTGGTTTTTTTGGGACCTTTGAAGGTCCTGGTGGTCATCATTATTGTCATCATCATATAAAGTATTCAATGAATGGTATTGATATGGGTACTATTCCTTCTACTAGATTAAATCATAATTTAAATCCTAGTGATACTGTAGAGTTTTGGTCATGTCCTAATGCTGCTTGTGATGGTAGTATATCAGACGGTACTTGTTTAAATAGAATTAAAGCATGGATTAGAATAGGATTATGGGATTATTGATGAATCTAGTTCACACTTCAACAGTCTTTCGTCCACAAGTTTTGATTCAAATTTTATTTTCGCGTCTACGAAATTAATTCTAAATCCACAATCAAAATTATATTCGTGAAAAATAATAACCCCAAAAACAATTAAATTAAATTAATTCATCTAAAATATACATCACATAAATTTCAAAAAAATAAACTCAAACAACTAATCAAAAAATACAAGTATATACATTAATCACCAAAACAACATCATCATATCATAGTCGTTGCCGCATTTATCAACGGCATAAATACAATCGAGATAATACCAATCACAACAACATACACAATAATACCGCCAAGAACCATTTTCCAGATAGTATCATTCTCACTTATAGAATCATAACCCACAGAAATTCGGTTAATAAATATCGCCAAAAGAACCAATATTTCAATAACATAAATACCCACAACCAACTGCAAAATTTCAGACGGAACAGCATTACCAAACCCAATAACGCTTCCCACATCAAACGCAGCAAATTCACCACCGGACGTAGCCCCATCTAATCTCGCAAAAGAATCCCCAAGCGTCGTAAGCATCTGCAAAATTAACTGAGACACAGAAACAACAACACCAGAAATCACAGGAACCAAAACGTATGCCTGAAATCTCATAGACGACGTTGTTGAAGATAAAATATCATCTATTTTTTCTTGTGTAGTATGAAGCGCACGCAAATATCGAGATATAGTAAGCATAGTAAGCGATGCCGCTTTAGTTCCCTTATCAACCGATTCAGAAATACTCTTCATAATAGTTCGAACAAGTTTAGACGGATAAAACCTCAAAGCACCATACCGTTCATCAAAAAGCGACTGTTTAAACGTCATAGAAAGCATGTTAATATTTTTCAAAGAAATCCTAAACAACCCGGAAATAGTCAATGATTTTGTATCCTCATATGCCTCACCAAGCGCAACCTCCATCGGAGTACCGCCATGAATCCTGTTTCCAAGTGCAAATAAAGCATCCTCAAATTCAGATTCAATAGAAACAACTTCAGATCTTAAAGTCGTCTTTTGAAAACTAGCCCCCCAATAATACACGCAAATACCAAACGCTAAAGACAACACCACAATAATGCTCTGAAACATAGAATCTGCAATTAATCTAACTAAAAGCGTAGATTCAGAAACATCAACCCCTAAAAAACTACCATAAAGCCCAACAGCAATCAAACAACCAATAACACTTATACCAAGTGCAAACGGCCAAATAGGCAAAAAATACTGTTCCTTTGCAATATTAATAACAATATTATTTTTTGGCGCAAACCCCGGATGACTCGACAAATCAATACTCGTATGTGTTGCCGGTCGTTTTTCCAACGTCTGTTTCATAAAATAAAATACAAGCAACGGCAAAATAATATCGTAACCCATAAATAAATAAAACCCTAACCCTTTAGCATTTTCTAAAAAAATAGAAATTAATGGAAAAACAATCATACCCAAAACCGGGAGCATAATACCAAGACCATGTATAGCCATAACAGGCGTCTCTAAATCACGAGAATATTTCTTCATCTTTTCATCTGTTCCAGTTAAAACAACATCAATTGCCTTATCCAAAAGAATTTCTCTGCGTTCCGTAATCATCTCAACCATAGATTCTCGAATAAGTTGTATAGCTTCAATAAATTCTTTGTTATAATCTCGCCATTGCATAATATACACGTTAAGTGCCTCATCAACGGTAGTATATTTTCCAATCTCAACATTCCATAAAACTTTCTTTAAATCATTAGACAATTTACCCGAAACATTTTCCGCCGCATAACGTATAGCGCCTTCAAAATTAGGTGTTGACCTCATATACACAATAATATACAATATCCCCATCACAAGCTCCCCGCCGGTTTTTATACGCAGGACATTCGCATAATTCATAGGATAATTATATATCGTAAAACCAACAGCAAACGGAATTATAAGTAAAATCAAAATAATTATCACAGGAAGAGAAACAGGAAGTGTGACAATAAAAATAAGAGAAAATAAAAATAATAACAAGCCCGCTAATACAGCAAAACTGGCAACCCCTGTAGGTGTTACTCTAAGCCCCGTAAAATCAATAGCACCCTGATATTTTACATTTGATTTTTCATCCATTTTTACAGCAGATACTTTTTAAGAAAAATTACAAAATTTTTCAAAAAAAGTATATTTCGTTTTTGTTTGTACTTCTTCTTCCTTAAATATTTTATACTCTCGAGAAATTACCGTCT
>WSZW01000025.1 GCA_013139905.1 archaeon | reverse complement strand
AACTTTAAAACAAATCATATATAAATTTGTGAAGATAAATTTGATGTTATGTGGTTAAACAAATATGCGCCGAAAAATTTATCTGATTTTGCCGGTAATTCTTCAAATATAGCGGAAATAACTAATTGGGTGAAAACCTGGAAAAGTCAGCCTAAAAAAGCATTAATTCTTGAAGGGTCGAGCGGTGTTGGAAAATCAACTGCATTGAATCTTATTGCAAAGGAACTTGGTTTAAATACGATAATTACGAGCGCTTCTGAGACTCGAACGGCAAAAGCAATTGCAACTACTTTCGGGGTTGCTTTGAGTCAACAGTCTTTATTTTTTAAGGGGAAATTGGTGATATTTGACGAAATCGATGCGTTATCCGGAAAAAGTGACCGTGGCGCTGTTGGGGAAATTGTAAAACTTATTAAAAAATCTAAACATCCAATTATTTTTGTTGCTAATGATTTTTCCGGCAAGAAATTAGCACCGCTTAAGAAAGAGTCAAAAAAAATTAAATTCCAAAAAATTCCAACACCCATAATTGCCGATAAGCTAGAAGTTATTCTTAAAAACGAAAATATTAATTATGATGATAGGGCATTAAAATCAATTGCAAGACAGGCTGATGGGGATATTCGGGCGGCAATTAATGATTTAGAAGTGTTGGCGCATGGTGTTTCGGAATTAACTTATGATGCGATTAAAGACAGCGGGTATCGTGATTTTAGAAAACCGGTTCAAGATGTTTTAACAATTATATTTAAGACTACTTCGGTTAAAAATTCGACAGAAGCTCTTAGTATTTCTGATACGCCGTTGGATACTATGGTTGAATGGGTTCGCGAAAATATCCCCAGAGAATATAAAAAATCTGATGATGTTGCTCGTGCATATCAAATGCTTTCACGGGCGAATATTTTTATGGGACGAATACATACAAGACAATATTGGCGATATTTAGTGTATGTGTCCAGTATTTTATCTGCGGGTATTTCGACGGCTAAAACAGAAAAATATCCGGGTATGCAGACATATCATTACCCGACCAAGATATCTTTATTGGGTGCGTCTATGTTCTCTCGGGCTAAAAATGATGCGCTTGCAAAAAAATTATCGCCACATCTTCACTGCTCGAAACGAGAGGCTAAAAAGTATTTTCCAATTATTAATCTAATACAGCAAAATCAGCCGGATATATGGGATTCTATTCTTACAAAGATTGATTGATTGAATTTACAATATAACTTCGTCGATGCGCCAGTCGCGGATGATTTTTGTGTCTTTTAGTTGGTCGTGTTTTTTGTTTTTGTGTTTTATCATGCCAGCCCAGGCAATCATGGCACCGTTATCACCGGCATATTCTTTTGGAACTGCGAAATATTTACATCCTCTTTCTTTTGCCATGATTTTAAGCATTTGTTGAAGTCTTTTATTTTGAGCCACACCACCTGTTAAAAGTACTTCGGTTTTTTCTGTGTGGGCTAAAGCGCGTTCAACTGATTCTGTTAGCATTGCAAATACTGTTTCCTGGAATGAATAGCATAAATCGTTAATATTTGCGCCTTTTTTATAGCGTCTTTCGAGCTCTACGGCAATTCCTGAGAATGAAAAATCCATTCCTTTAACTTTGTATGGTAATTCTTGAAATTTTCCTTTTTTTGCTAGTTTTTCAACTATTGGACCGCCGGGAAAACCAAGGTCGCAAAATCTTGCAAATTTGTCTATTGAATTTCCAATTGCGATGTCTATTGTTTCTCCAAATACTCGGTACCTATTTTGCGCAAAGCCAATTACTTGTGTGTTTCCGCCGGATACGTAAAGAATTATCGGGTCCTTTGCTCCTGTTTTTTTCTTCCCTATTTCTACGTGCGCGATGCAATGATTTACGCCAATAATTGGTTTTTTGTGATTAATTGCAATTGTTCTTGCTATTGTTGCTGTTAATCTTAGGCATGGCTGAATTCCGGGACCTTTTGAGAATGAGATTACGTCTATGTCTTTTATTGTTAGTTTTGCTTCTTTTAGTGCGGTTGTTATTAATTTGGGAATTGCTTCTGCGTGATGCTCGACTGCTTTTCGCGGGTGGATTCCTTCTTTTGGGAAGTAATTTGCGGATTGATTTGCAAGAACATTGCAGTTTTCATCAACTATCCCCACACTGACGGTGTGGGCGGTTCCTTCGATGCCTAATGAGTACATAAGTGTATAATATTAAACAGATTTTAAAAAAATATAGAATTATTTATAATTAAATTCTAATATTTAGAAAAAAAAGTAATTGAGTCTTATTCAGACTCAACATAACCTAAACTTTTTAATTCATTATCAATTGCAATTAAAATTTCAGAAGTATTACCAATTGTGGCATGAATTGCTTCTTTATATGCCTCCGTTGCAGAAATAATAGTTTTATTTCCTCCTATTCTTGCGTCTGATTCAACGTCATTTAATGTCGCTTTTACATTCTTTGTTAAATTTTCAGATAATTGTTCAATACGCATTTGTTCGGTTACTAATTGATATGCTATATCTATATCTTTTGGAGATACTCCCATTAATCCGTTTAGGGTATTTATTCGCCATTTAAAATCGGATAATGTTTCAGAACCCATTGTTTCTGTATAATTTCCAATATTAGTAATAGCATAATTTATTTTTTTGCGCGCATCATCAACATTACCTTCTTTTAAGTATGCCATTGCTTTGTCTAATGGTATTTTTACATCTTTTAAAAATTCATTCCATCCTTCATTTTTATTTTGTATAATAAACACAGCCATCATTAATATCACCATTATTGGGTAGTTATATTTATAACATTTACGATTATTTGAAAAATACAATACTTAAAAAAATCAGAAAAACCAGAAAATTAAATTCTAAATTTTTTTAATAATAAAGTTATAAAATATTATATAATATTTACATTCCGGGCAGGCCTTTGAAGTTCTTCATCATGTTTGCCATTGGACCGCGCTTTAGGCCTTTGCCGCCTTTCATTTTTTTCATCATTTTTTTCATCATGTTGAATTGTTTTAGGAGTTCTTTTAATTCTGATTCTTTGACGCCGGCACCGCTGGCGATTCTTTCTATTCGGGAAGAATTTAGAATGTCCGGGTTTTTACGTTCAGCTACAGTCATTGAATCTATCATTATGCGCCATTGGTTCATTTTTCCTTCCTGAACATCCATCATCTCTTTTGGGAGTTTTGCGCCGCCTAAAGGCAGCATGTCCATTATTTTGCTTAAGGAACCCATGGATTTCATGGATTCTATTTGAGAATAAAATATTTCCAGGTTGAATTCGCCTTTCATTAATTCTTCGGCTTTTTCCGGATTAAATGCTTCTTTTGCTTTTTCTAAGAGCCCCTCTAAATCACCCATTCCTAAAAGACGGGAAACGAACCTTACTGGGTCGTATATTTCAAAGTCATCCGGTTTTTCACCAGTTCCCAAAAATTTGGTGTTGATTCCGGCTGCATGGCATGCGGATAATACACCGCCACCTTTTGCGGTTGAATCCATTTTTGTAACTATTACGCCGGTTAATCCTACTAGGTTGTTGAATTCTTCTGCCTGCTTTTTTGCGGCCTGACCGATATCTCCTGAAAGGACTAGGAGTTTTTCATCGGCATTTAGAACTTCGTCAATATTTTTGATTTCTTCTGCAAGTTCAGAATCAAGAGCCGAACGTCCTGCGGAATCTACTATGATTATTTCTTTACTTTCGAATTGTTTTAATCCGTCTTTTACGATTTTTACAGGATCTTTTTGCTTTGCATCGCCGTAAACGTCAATATTTAGCTTTATTGCTGTTTGTTTTAATTGTTCATAAGCTGCCGGTCTCCATGTATCACAGGAAATCATACCGCAGCTTAAGCCCTTTTTTATGAAAAATTTTGCTAATTTGGATGTGGTGGTGGTTTTACCCGACCCGAAAAGTCCTACAAGCATTATTTTTTGTTTTTTTAGTTCTATTTTTGGCTTTTCTTCGCCCAAGAATACGACTAATTCTTCGTATACTATGTTTACTATGTGTTCTCGTCTTGTGAGTCCTTTTGGAACTTTTTCGTCTAGGGCTTTTTCTTTTATGCTTTTAGATAGCTTGAATACTAAGGATACGTCTACGTCTGCCTGTATTAGGGAGCGTTGCAAGTCGCGGACTAAATCGTCAATTGCTGCTTTGTCTGCGACACCTAACCTTGCGAATTTTGATAGTGCGTCTTTTATCTTGTCGAACATAATGGTTAATTGTGTTTGTTATCTTTTAATATTTTAGGAGTTTTTTTATCGTCATTCAATAAATTATTTAAAGATTATAAACCACCTAAAAGTGGTTATATATGAATCATTCAACAGAAGAAATTTATTTGGCGACTGTAAAACATCTATTACTTAATGGTTATGTGTTGGGTGATGGAAGTGGAAAAAGGTTTGCTTCTTATGTGACGGAAATATTTGAAAATCCCGTACCCACTATTAGTATATTAAAAATCCCTGAAAATCCTAAAAACTTTTTGGGTTTAATTCCTGATAAACGTTTAGATTCTATTGGGGATATCTATTTTGATGAACGTGGTATGGTTTTTTATTGTATACATGGAGAGAATGATTCTATAATCGTAGATGCTGTAGATATACTTATGAATACAATACTATATTCATCTAAATCGGATAATCTCGTTATGGTTACTAAATTAGAGGGTAGAGAAAAAATATCGAAAGAAAATACATGGGTAAGTCGTTTAGGCTATACGCCGTGCAGTCGACTTTCTTGATTTTATAATTGACATCAATTTTTTCTTGTTTTAAATTCATTTTTATAAGTATTGAGTACTATTTGTTATTGTCGGCAATGATTTCAAGATTGACGTCACTAACGTTCCTCATCTTAAAATCATTTATTTAAATGTTGGTTAACATTGGTTAGTTGTTGGCAATGATTTCAAGATCGTCAACTGAAAAGTTTTTGGGTCTGAACCCCCAATTTACGTATATGAAGTTGTGAATACCCACTGAGCCGACTTTAATTTATAATTTATATAAATACGATAACATAAATTAATTCTTATGTATGCTTTTGAAAAATTACGGTCAGAAACTGCTAATATTTTATCTGCGGCAGGTCTTAAGGATGTTGTTGTTGAGATACCGCCGGAAAATATTGATGCAGATCTTGCTATTCCTTGTTTTACTTATGCTAAATCATTAAAAAAATCCCCTGTTGAAATTGCTAAAAATGTTGCTGAGTCTGTTAAAATTCCAAAAAATTCTATTGTTGGTAAAATAACTGCAATGGGACCTTATGTTAATGTTTATGCAAGCGATAAATATTTCTGCGATTCTGTTGACGAAATTATAACTGATGCAGATAAATATGCACATAAAAAACCAGTTAAAAAAACTATGGTTGTTGATATGTCGGCGCCAAATATTGCAAAGCCGATGTCTGTTGGACATCTTAGATCAACCATAATTGGTGATTCTATTGCACGGATATATTCTTCTTTGGGATGGAATGTAATTAGGGATAATCATTTGGGTGATAAAAAAAAGGTTGAGAAAAATCCAATTCCTGAACTACTTTCACTTTATG
Source organism: archaeon (assembly GCA_013139905.1). Taxonomy (GTDB): domain Archaea; phylum EX4484-52; class EX4484-52; order EX4484-52; family B79-G9; genus GLR112. The sequence continues at coordinate 2,679 of WSZW01000025.1, read as the reverse complement.
TTAAATTTCATGAAAAAAGTGACAAGGACAGCGAACTTGATGAAAAAGCGCGCGAAGAATTCAAGAAACTTGAAAATGGCGATAAAGAAAACACAAAGCTTTGGAAATGGTTTATTGATGTTTCTCTTATAGAATTCAAGAAAACTTATAGTGAACTTGATGTTGATTTTGATTTGTGGCTCGGTGAGAGTTTTTATAATGACATGAACCGAGCAATTGTTGATGAAGCGCTTAAAAAAGGTATCGCAAAAAAAGATGATGGCGCTATTATTATCAAGTATGAGGACTACAAAAATATTCCGCCATTTTTGATACAAAAAAAAGATGGTGCAACTCTTTATTCTACTAGGGATTTATCTACGATTAAATATCGTGTTGGGGAATTTAAACCAGACAAAATTGTATATGCTGTTGGCGGAGAACAAGCACAACATTTTATACAACTTTTTAATGCTGCGGAAATGCTTGGTTATGCTAAAAAAGAAGCTCTGATACATGTTGGTTTTGGTTTAATTAGTTTACCGGAAGGAAAAATGTCAACGCGCAAAGGTCGTGTAATTTATCTTCAGGATTTACTCAATAAATCATACAAACATGCAGAAAAAATAATTAATGAGAAAAATCCAGAACTTAAAAATAAGAAAAAGGTTGCAAAAAAAATTGGCGTTGGTGCTGTAAAGTTTAATGATTTGTCTCAAAATAGGGTTAAAAATATTATGTTTAACTGGGATAAGATGTTATCTTTTGAGGGCGATACCGGACCTTATTTACAATACACGCATGCTAGGGCATGTTCTATTTTACGAAAAATCGGGATTACTAAATCTCCAAAATTTGTTGTTACGCAGATGGCAGAGGAAAAAGATTTGATTTTACATTTATCTAAATATTTAAATTCGGTTGAACTTGCTGCTAGTCTTTATGAGCCGCATCATATTGCTACTTATCTTTTAGCACTTGCGCATAAATTCAATCTATTTTATCAAAAATGTCCTGTAATGTCTGAGACTGATGAAAAAATAAAGAATTCTAGAATTGCGCTTGTATTTGCTTCAAAACAAGTAATTGCAAACGGGCTTTATCTTTTAGGAATAGATGCAGTTGAAGAGATGTAAGATACTTATTTATTTTATTCTTTAGTATTTGAAATAAAGTACGTAAAATAATAAATAAATTTAATAATTCTAAAATGCATATAATACTATGGAATTAATAGATAAATCCGATATTTTTGATACAATTACAGACTATTTGGATGTGCCGCGAGTATATAATTGGACTGAACTTCCAGAATATATTCATCATCGTATTTTTGAACCTCTAGAAATTTTAGATGTATATAATCACCCCAACGCGAGCCAATATGAATTTTTACTTTGTGGGGAAAAAGATGAAAATTATCAGGTACTGGGTAGTGCAAATATTAATGATTTTGTAACTGATACAAAATTATGGAGGACTACACATAATCCAAAAATAGGAGATAAATTACAGGTTATTCTTTCCCCTCCATGCAGAAATCCGTATATTGATGAGAATGATGTGAATATTATAGATAATCAAGGAATAATAAAACAAATGGCAGTAAATAATCCAGATATATTAGTTGCCAAAATATATTATTTAGAGATAATTAAAGAATAAATAATTAATTTAACTTAATTCTCTTTTTAGAATTTTATGAGCATTATTTAGCTCTTTGAATTTTTCGGTATCGCCTGTTGGCTTATCCGGGTGTAATTCTTTTGCCATTATTTTATATTTTTTTGTAATTAACTCTAAATCATTTTCGTGTTCATCTACGCCTAGAAATTCTCTTGCTTTTTTTCTCTCAATATCAACGTCGGATTCTTCTCTAAATGCGCTTGTGAATTCTTCGATTGATTTTTCTTCTGATACGAGTAAACCGACTTCCAGTTCGATTACTTTTAAGACGATGTAGAGGTTATCTACGAATGAGTTTTGAATATTACAGCTGTAATGCATTCTGTGTCCCGATAGCCACCAGGTTGCGGATGCTTTTGCTTTTTTTACTGAGATAGTTTCTAATGGTATTTCTGTGTCGTATTCAGTAACCCCGATGCGTTTTAGAGTTGTTTCTATTTTGTTTTTGAATTGCTGTGCTTTTCTTGTAGCTGCAACTCTTGTAATTACGGGGGTTATTTCGTGACCTTTTATTCTTACCATATTATTCAACTTATTTGTTTTTACTACATAACTAGAAATAGATAGTATTATAAATAGATGGGTTTCTTGGTTGTTTTTTTGTGTTGTTATTCTTTATTATTGTACGTTGTTATTTTTTGTTATTTTGGTTAATTGGTGTTTTTTGTTTTTCTTTGTTATTGATTAATTCGTTAAAATATACAGGTGTTTTTGCTTCAAAATAGAGTTCTTTTTTGGTAAATGGGTGCTTAAATGATATTGATTTGGCGTGAAGGGCTAGCTTTTTATGTGTTTCTCTCCAATCTCCATATTTGTTGTCACCTAAAACCGGGTGTCCTATTTCTGCTAAATGTACTCTTATTTGGTGTTTTCGACCGGTTAGTAAATCTATTTCTAATAGGGATGCGTTTTTTGTTTCTTTTAGTACTTTGTATGCGGTTTTTGATAATTTGCCTTTTGTTGTGTTTGTTGTGGAATACACGATGCATGATTTGTTTTCGGTTAAATGTGTTG
>WSZW01000182.1 GCA_013139905.1 archaeon | reverse complement strand
TAGAATCGCAAGGTGAGTATAACTCAAAATACCCATAATACTCAAACATATACTAATCCCCTCAATAATCTCAATAATTTTTGAAAAGTTATCAGGCATTAGAATTACCTTTGAATCGTTTTTGAATTATCAAATCTAATCGTTTTAATGTTAAAATACCAGACCCAATAAAAACTAAGACCGCAAAGAAAAAAGGCGGAATAATTTCATAAATAATATGATAATTCGCCATTAAACGATACATCAAATATATCAAAATAGCACCCGATAAACTATATATCGCCATAAAAATAAATACCATCACATAATTACTTATCATTAATTTTCCCCTCGTCAATGTTATGTTTCGTGGTGTATTGAATACCCCAGATTCCTGTCCGAACAACATTACTTTTATTCGTCACTTCAAAATTTAATAATGATTCATAAGCAGTAATATGTCCTAATGATTTCTTATGATGATTATTTTTAGAGTTCATAGTTTCAATATATTTAGGTGGTGCTTTATTCCCTTTTTTAGTTATCCTAAGCACTCTAGGAACATAATCAAATCGCCAGTTATTCTTAAACGCATCATCACATGATGTCATTTTAAGTATATCATTAATTTCACAAGTTGTAAGCATATCAAAACAAATAACGTGATATGAATCTTTAGAACTCTCGAAGATGTAAAAATCCGATAATTGATACATTTCTTGAATTGATTTTAATTGAGCCATCAACATATCATAAGACATTTTAATCATATCATATTCCAAAAATAAAATACGATAAACACCATCCGCACACAGGTCATAAAGCCCTTTAGTCGTAACGGTTTGATTAAAATTAAAATAACCAATTCTAAGTAAAAACATACGATTGAATAGCTTAAATGTCGTCTTGAAATTCATTATTTACATTCCCCGCGCAAATAATGAACGAAAATATTAAACGAAAAATACGACAATAATAAAACACCAATCAGATACCAAAGTAAAAACCAGCAACCTGCATCAGGATTGATAAGCGAAAAATAATTAATTGAAGTAACGCCAATCATAAATATAGTTAAACTAACCCATAACGAAAATATAAAACATAAAAACTCAATAATTATTTTTGAACACATCATTTACCGCCCGTAATTTCTATTGCTTGGTCGAAAGGAAACGGCGTTCCATTTCGTATTATATCTAATATATTCGCATTACGATGAGTACATTTTGCAATACCAATATATGCTTTATCCTCATACCCATTATTGATAGTTACAATCCCAATCGTCTCACCAGACATAAGAGAGAACCAAACAGAACCATACGTTTTATCAGTAGTCATAATTATCACAGTTTTTCCAAAGTCTTAGATATTTCTAAAGCAGATTGTTTTTGCAATAATGTCTTTCTATGCTCGTCCGCCCGTATATCTTTTTCAAAAAGTTCAAGTTGTTCTTCGAGTAATGGTTCATTTTCAACATTGTGTTTTTCCAGTATTTCCGAAACCCAATTAATTTTTTTGCTCATCATCATCACCTAGATTAGGATTTCCAGTCGCAATTTTGCCTAGATTAATATTAATTGCTTTGAAAACACAAGCTTTCAAATTAATATCAAAAAGTTCGCAATTCTTACAATAATGATTTTCTCTAAACGGGCATGCGTAAGCCATTTGTAATTTTGCTCTTTTTTTATCTTCTTCTTCTGATTTCATTTTTAAAACCACTCCGTAATTATTTCATCAAATTCATCTCTGGCAATATGATTTCCTGTATGATTCTTTCTGCGGGTACACCAAAAACCATCTTTTTTAGCATCACAACAGTTAGCAACACCGCCCATCATTAACGCCCCCGCTTAGTCCGTCTAACAGACGTTGAATTTAACAATAACTTAGCAATATCTTCAGGCATCTTCGGTTTACACGCAGTACAATATGCGGTTTTTTGCGATACACTTCTCGTGAACTCACGACATATATTACATTTTCTTGTATTCCAACTCATTATAAACCACCCCAAAAAATACCATTACAAAATGGAACTGTATCATACTCAATATCTAATGTATTATTAGTAAATGAAATATTAATATTACACGCATTAAGTATTTGACTGCACGTATAAGATTCGTTATTAATAAAAACTGTTTCAACCCCTAAATCAAGACACGTTAATTCCTTGTTTGAATACATATCATAATTATTTACATACCCAGATTGAATGACAGACCATAAATATATCATCGCAGAGCCGATTATAATTAAGAAAATACCCATAATAATTAATCTCTCAAACCAATGTTTTTTATAATCAACCATTTATCTCAACTCCTTGTCGAGTTCCGCCAACGCATCATTTAATCTCTGCATTTCTTCTTGATTACCCGTCTTATCAGGATGAATTTTTTTAGCCCGTTGTTTATATTTGAATAATATATAATCAATATCCATACAAGATGCTTCAACGCCAATAATTTCCCTTGAAGTTTTTTCACGTTTACCCGTTGGTGCTTCTATCTGAAATTGATTCATCACTTGACCAAAAGATTTCAAACCTCTACGAATAGATTTTATATCTTGTGCAATTACTTGTGAAATAGATGCAACATTATCAACATCACATTGTTGAGAATCACAACGATATTTATGTTCAATACCATTTACAATCCATGTTAATTCAGCCCATGATGAATCTCTAAGCCCCGACCCACCGCCGAATTGTAAGTCAATATATTTTGATTCTATCCCTATTTGTTCAAGAGAATCAAAGATAATACGTTTATAATGAGCCAAACTTAATCTAGCATAATATCTACAATGTTTAATATGAATTACTTTTCCATTGACATCAATTCTATTATCCATCAGTCAGCCACCAAATCAAATGATATTTTATCATTATGTATTTTAAGAGTTGAAGCATTCATTTTCTTAATTAATTTTTCAACATCAATCACAAGTATATTTTCAGAAAATAATTGAGAAATTAATTTCGGAGATAATGTGCCAATCCCTGTAACTTGAAAATATTTAGATTCGTTGGGAATACCAAGCATCTTAGATGTATCTACAACCGATTCTTTTTTATCTAAGGGATTTATTGTTATTGAATCATTACTCTCTTTTTTATTTTGAATATGCTTCTCCGCACCAACAAATGTAATTATAGAATCGCCCTTAATTCGTTCTTCTTTCAATTGCTTTAATATTAACGGTTTCGACAATATTGAACGAGTCAGATAAGTAGATTTATTAAATTCGACCATAATTTCTGAAAGTTTAACTTCGACTTTATTTTTTATGAATAACATAACTTGTTTTTCTGTAAAATTTTCATCCATAAGTATCACTCCTTTTTCTTAATTTTAGAATAGCTTTGCAATGCAATCAAAGAACTCTTATACGCCATAAAATGTTTAATCATTTCTTTCAAATGATAATCAGGCAACGGATTGACATTCATCAAACGCATGCCAGATGCTATAAATTTATGCAATTTAGATTTTTCATTATTACACACACTAAAAGCGATTGCAAACATAGAACCTTCCATATCTTTAGTAATATCAAAAACGCGAACACCATTATAAACCATTGATTTTGATTTCATAATTTCTACTTCTTTTACCATTGCCTTAGAATTTTCAGATGCCCGTTTAAGTTCTTCAGGGGATAAATTTAAAGCATCAGTAGATAATCTGTTATTTTTAATTACATCCCTAATAACTTTATCAATAATATCATCCATAATTATCCCTTAGCACCCTTAATACTCCACGTATGGGTCTTATTCATCCCTTCAACCGTCTCTATAGATTCAATCACACCTTCCGCACTTAAAATTAAACATTTAATATTTGCAGAACTCCAAGAAACTTCGCATCCTTTCGCAATTTGATATGTTGTAACTGATTTATGTTTCTTAATATATTTTAATACATCAACTTTAATCGTATCTTTTTTTAACATAAATCAATATATCGCTACATAGATTTAAATACTTAACGGCGAGAAGTCTCAGTCGGATTGAACGTCCGAAAACGATTTATGCCTTTTTGAGTAATATATGTTTTAGGTAATCCTTTTCGGCGACATCTAATATGTGTATTGATATATTCAAATGATTTGAGAAAATTCATAGCATAATTAATTTTAGAGAATGAATATTTTTTCAACTCACCGACTTTGATTATTAATTGACGATTAGTATAATCTTTTTGATTTAGTAATTTTAATATATCATAAATACAATCGTTTAACTCGGTTTCATTGACTTTAGCCATAACACTAATTAAAACCATAACATTATAAGTATTTGTTTTAATATAATACGATGGAAGACGAGTTTAGATTTAATAATTTATTCGTTATATTGATATATTTATTAATTCTTACATTAAGTTGGCTATTAATATATCCATATACAAAACCATACGAATTTATTGTATTTTTATTTTTGATGATAGGTCTAGCTTATATAGTAGGAAAAATTATAAAAAAAATTGAAGATGAAATAGATGGGAAAAATTAAAAAAACGCTTAAACTTAAAACCGATGGAAATATAGAATTTCCAAAAGAATTTATCGGATGCAAACGATATGTAGTCACCATGCCTTATTCAAAATGTATAGTAAACAGATTGTCATTAACAACATATTTTAGAGCCAAGGGAAAAGACAAACCATACATAAATGAAGGACATGTAAGTTTCAAACCTTTCGGTAAAAAAGAAACAATATTTAGAGTTATAGATGAAAATGGAAAACAAGTCAAATGATTAATATGACGATAATTGAAATTTTAATATGGATTGCAAGTTTAGTATTAGCATACATCATCGGTGCATTAGTTCAACTTATGAAAATTCAAAAATATTTAAAAGAATTAAGAAAATCACTAAAACAATTAAAAGATACCATTAACAACGTACCCTAATCAACCCTCATTTTTTCTATTTGTTTTATTTGTGCCGTGACACGTTTATTTATTTCTCTTTGTGTTCTACGGACTTTAGCGGGAGTTCTTGCAACCCCTCTAGGGTCTACATACGGACATTTTAAGTCTGGAATCGTCCCATACAACCTGCAAACTTCGGGACGGTCAGGATATATCGCACAACGACAATCTGCCTTATTAAACACACAAACACCGTCATTCGTTGCAGGATATATTTCGCCATCAAGTTCTAATTCTTCAAAAATAGGTCTTTGAATCTTACCTCTATTTTTCTCGAAGACCGCTTTGGGAAACGCTATATTTCCGCAACATTCGTTACACGATTTACGACAGACCCATTCTTTAACCATATCAATATCCTCGCCGTTTTTGTTCTTCTAATTGGGTTCTTAGAAATGGAAAAAATGAAAAATAAAGCGATATACTAAACAAAAAATTGAAAATTAAAAGAAAAATATTAGATATATTAAAGAGCGGTAAAATATCAATAACTAACAAACCAATTAAGGCACAAACAAAAGCCCATACAAATAATAATGATTTTTTTCTTATTGAATATGCATCTAACATTTTCTCAATCTCCCTGCAATCGTTATTAATATTATTGGAATTACCGCAACACGAAGCAATCCATCTAACGACCATACATATCCAAAATTCCACATGGAAAAAAATACAATCTCAACAAACATAAAAGCGATTGCAAGTTCGGGTTTTTTAAACATATAAAAATAATCTACAAGCATCAAATATGTCTCCAACTAAATATTACTAATGTTTGACCTAAAATACTAGGAGTTCTTCGTATGTCCGTTATTTGTCTTTCAAATTTTCGATGAACAGATTCTTGTCGGTCATTAACCATATAATTATGTATTCGGATTTTAGGATATTTTAATTTACATTTAATTATTAGACGGTCTAATTCTTGGAGTTCTTCTTGATTAAGAAAACGAACAGTATTACTTTTAGCCCCTAATTTTTCAGAAGGATATATATGTTCATCCGTCTTAAAATTAATGTAATTTCCAGTAATTTCCATATAATCTACTTCTTTGATTCGCTCAATCTATCCCCGTAATATTTATTCATTAAAGTAATAATTTCTTGTTTTGATGAAAAAGACATTAAATTTATATCTTTTAAATCTCGCCGTATCTTTTGTATGCAAGAAATAATATCATCTTCCATGTATATATGCTCTTGTGTGACTTCGTGAGTTCGTCTCAACGAACTTAACGTAATTATGGGTCTCCCAAGAACAATCCATTCAGAATCTATTTTAGATAAATTTAAGTCGGTTCTATACCATACGGAATCGTTAAAAACAATTAAATCTCCCGCATCATCTAGTTTATAAGATAAACCATCGAAAATACATTCTACAACAGCCCCTTCTCGCATCTTAGTTATTGCCTGCCTAACATTCACTCGTTCTTGAATCATAATAACACCATCAAAATAATTTCGTTTCGCCGTTTAATTTTTTCTGTGGAGACCTATCTTTCTTTTTTTTAGTTCTTCGTTTTCTTTTAGATGATAACGCCTTTGTTAGTTGCCCCATACAGATATATAGAATGTTACTTTTAAATAACTATGTCACCCTATATAGGGTATGAAAGAAAAACCAGAAATACTTCACGCCTTTATAGTTCAAGACCGAGATAACAACGAATATATG
>WSZW01000111.1 GCA_013139905.1 archaeon | reverse complement strand
GAAACTTCTGATGCAGGAAATCTTTCAGTTGACGGACTTTCAATAAATTATGTTGGTGCCAGCGAATCAAAAACATCAGCAAGGATATCAAGTGAAGGTCTTTCCGATACAACACTAAATACCATCTATGCAACATCAACCACTGGCGATATTTGTCTATTCACACCAGATTATACATATTTAACCGTTGGTGACTTTTTAACGGTCTCAAACAATACCTGCCCAATAACCTGCAGCAATTTCTTATCATTCAAAGCAACCACAACCTGCGGCACTAGTGGTGAATTTACAGGAGTGCCTAACGGGTGTTAGAATAATAAGAAAAATAAATAATCGTCTAGTAGCAATTATTATTACTTGAAAATCAAAATATTTTAAAAAATACGGGCTTTCTAATTTGGTTCCGTTGATATTTGGTGAAACACATAATATCGCAAACCCTTATAAATCTAATCCTGCCTAAATAGTTATTACTTTTATTTTATGACGAAGATAAGATAGCCGGTCAGTCCTAGAGATTGTGGATCTCTATACCCGGGTTCAAATCCCGGTCTTCGTCCCATTTATTTTTTTGATTCAATTAATTTATTTGATTAATTGTTTGTAATTTTTCGATTCATCCAAACCCAACACATATAAATAAGCCATAACAAAAGTATACAAGGAATTTTTATCGGGTGATTTTTTGGCAAAAAAAACAGCAGGACTTGTAGAAGAAATTACAATAATAGGCCCCACGGGAAAAGAATTTAAATATAATGCTATTTTTGATACTGGTGCTACTAGAACATCTGTCGATATTTCAATTGCAAAAAAACTTGAATTAGGACCTATTTTGGGTTCCGTTCGCGTAAAAAGCAAAACCGCATCCGCTGGTTATGTAAGACGATTAGAAGTGCCATGTAAAATAAAAATACAGGGAACTACGTATGATGTTGTTGTAAATATCACAGATCGGCGCGATATGTTTACTAAAGCTCTTATTGGCAGAAATATAATACACGAAAATTTTATTGTTGATATATCAAAAACACACACAACACCAGACATAAAAGACATGAAAACTAAAAATAATTCTTGATTTAAATGAACCGATTACTAATACTGGGTCCTGAAAAACGAACAGATACGGAAATAGGCATACTTGAACGTTCAAAAGAATATTTCGACACAGTATTGTATGTTCCACTTTCAAGCGTTAGAATTGAAGCCCTTGGTGAAAAATCAATACCATATTATAAAAATACAAATCTTTTTGATTTTGACGTAGTTCTTACAAGAATCAAAAGAAAAGATACCGACATTGGATACGTACTTCTAAAACTTCTGGAAAATAATGGTGTACATACACCAAGCGCATACAAATCCGTACTTTACAGCTATAATAAATTCTTATCCCCTATATTTCTTAAAAGTAAGGGACTTTCAACACCGAAAGTGTATTTTGCGACAACAAGAAAGGCAATAGAACATCTTTTGCCCGACCTTAAATATCCGGTTTATCTAAAATTACCTTATGAAAATAAAGGTTCCGTATATATAGATTCTTGTGATTCTGCAAAAGGCGTAATTGATACAATTGAAAAATTATCCCAACCAATATTTATTCAGGAAATATATCCAAACTCTAACCCAATAAACATTCTTGTTATTGGAAAAGAACTGTTTTGTATTGATGATAAGAATGAAAAATATACATTAACACCTGAAGAAAAATATACAATACGCAAAGCATCTACTCTTTTTGAAACCAGTTTTTGCCAAATAAAGGCACTAAAACATAATAATCACCTAGTCATAACCAGCATGAATATTTGCCCTTCTATCAATAAATATCAAGATATATTTGATGAAGATTTATACGACATATTATGCAAACAAATTGCAAAAACAACAGAAAAACACATAAAACTAAATTCTGTCCGCCGATTATTTAAAATTCTTGGCGCAAAAAAATAATGGTAATACTTATGCTTCACAAAAAAAAATTATTGGTTATTGGTCCTAAAGCAAAATCCGCTACAACAAAATTAATACTTGAAGAATCCGCTAAAGTATTTGATGTTTCTTTTGCGCCAATACAAGATATAACACTTACAGTTGCCAATAATAAAATAAAAATCGAATACGAGGGCAAAGATTTGACAAAAATAGATTATTTGCTTCCAAAAATAGATGGTAGAAGAAAAGACTACGGATTTCAGATAATGAATGCTTTTGATGCCTATCCAATAAAAAAACCATATAGTGCTGCAACCGTTCTTGTAGCTCATGATAAATTCATTACCGCAGTTACACTTGCCCGGTGTGGTATTCCAACACCAATAACCTATCTTCTAAAATCAAAAGATGGAACTGAAGCATTAATAGATAAAGTAAAATTCCCTTTAATGGTAAAACTAATGTCTGGTTCTGGTGGTGTTGGTATTATGTATGTTGATAATAAGGAAGCCATGCGAACGATAATTGCTTCTATGGGTGTTTTAAACCAACAGATACTAATACAGGAATTTATAGAAAATCCCGGAGAAGACATCAGAATACTTGTTGCAGAAGACACCGTAATTGGTGCATATAAACGCGTGGCTAAAAAAGGTGAAAAAAGAGCTAATATAAAATCTGGCGGCACTGCAGAGCGATATGAACCAACAGAAGAAATGAATCGCATTGCAATTAAGACAGCCAAAGTATTGCACGCAGATATATGCGCGATTGACCTTCTTGAGAGTAAATCCGGCCCCGTTGTAATAGAGGCGAACATAAATCCCGGGATTCGAGGAATGATGGACGCAACAAATATAAATATCGCAAAAAGAATTATAGATTACTTAGAATCAAAAATGGAGTGATATTTATGGGAAATTTGCCAATTGCAGCTATGGAACGTATTATAAGAGATGCCGGTGCTGAGCGTGTTTCTAAAGATGCTGCAGAACTATTTGCAGAGTATATTGAAAACATTGCATTATCTAAAGCCGAAGAAGCTGTAAGTGTTGCAAAACATGCCGGTCGAAAAACCGTTAAAGAAGCAGACATAAAATTCATCAAAAAAAGCTAAATATACCTATAATTTCGTCTAATCATGAGTAATCTTTATAATGTTTAATTCTCTAAAAAAAATTACCATTTCTGGAGGTTATACAAATGGCAGAATTAATCGTAAAAAGTAAAGTTAGAGAATACGCAAAATCTAAAGGTGTGAGCTTTTCTGCAGAAGCAGATGATGTTCTAAGCGACGTTGTTGCAAATATTCTTGATCGCGCAGGCGAGAGAGCAAAAGCAAACAACAGATCAACCATTAAAGCAAGAGACCTTTAAATTTAACCGTATTTTTTTAACGGTGGGCGGCAAACCAATATATGGTCTTGCCGCATTATATTTTAATTCTAATATTAAAAATAAAAAATCTTTAAATGATTTGATGTGTATTTTTAACATAAGAGGTATTTATTATGACTACAAAAAATAAAATTGTTATACTTACAGGAATTCCCGGTTCCGGAAAAACAACTGTTCTTGAATCAACGCTAGAATTATTACAAACACACGGAATTCGGTATGAATCTGTCAATTACGGAACACAAATGTTTGAAATTGCAAAAAAGGAAGGTTATGTGAAAAATAGAGACGAACTTAGAAAAATGGATTCTGACACACAGAAAAAAATACAAACTCTTGTTGGCGAAAAAATTTCAAAAATATCTTTAAAGACGAATGTTGTTGTAGATACACATTGCACCATAAAAACACCTGCAGGATATCTTGTAGGATTGCCAGAATGGGTTTCAAAAAGTATTAATCCTAATGTACTTGTTCTTATCGAAGGTAATGCTATGGAAATACATAGACGACGAATGTCTGATGATACCCGTGTGCGCGATTCGGATTCTGAAGAATTAATTGATGAGCACCAACAAATGAACCGGTCTTGCGCTATTTCGGTGGGTATTCTTACGGGTGCTACAACTAAAATCATAAAAAATAATAATAATGAACTCCACAATGCCGTAAATGAATTATTGCATATTATGAAATGATAATGATGTTGTGTTTTTCTTGAATATTACTCTAAGCGGACTTCCCGGAACCGGAACTACAACTGTTGGTAATCTTGTTTCTGAAAAATTAAATATGGAATTTATATCTACAGGTGAGCTTTTTAGAAAATTTGCTAAAAAACGAAATATGACGCTTGCAGAATTTGGAAAACTTTGCGAAGAAAATCCTGCGATCGATAAACTTATTGATTCTAAGCAAAAAGAACTTTCAAAAACAAATGATAATGCTATTTTTGAAGGACGACTTTCCGGTCATATGTGTAATGCTCAGCTTAAAATATGGCTTTTTGCACCTCAAACGGTAAGGGCTTTGCGTGTAGCTAAACGCGAAGATATGAATGTTGATGTGGTTTTAAAAAAAATGATTTTTCGTGAAAAATCCGAAGCCAAACGATATATGTCTTATTATAATATAGACATAAACGATACTTCTTTGTATGATTTGGTGATTGATTCCTCAAAAGCAACAGCAGAAGAAATTGCCGTGCAAATTATTGATAAAATTAAACAATTGTAATCATAAACTTAAAAAACGCATTTTAATCTAATTTTTTATTAAGATATAAATAGTATTTACTTGTTTTTACTAATTATAGACCTTTTGATGATAAAATACATACAAATACTTAAAGATAAAAAACCAATATAGTATTATTAAAAATTTACAAAATATATGATTTAAATTGTTTAAATTTTGATTTATATTTAATTTCTCTGGATAGTAGTAACAAAATAGATACCTTTATATACTTAAGAAACCAATAAGTAACAATATTCAAGTATAACCACTAAATAGTTACAAAAAATGTGATGTTTATGAATGAAAAATATGATAAATTGATGACGGGAATAAAAAACAGATTTGAATCATTTAAAGAACATAATGTTCTAACTGCATATAAGAGACATAAGGAATCTTCTAAATTATTAAAAACATATCCTCAATATGCTGAAATAGATTTTTCAGATATAGAACGTGCATCTAAATTATCTCAAATAGCTTTTGAAAAGGAAATTAGATCTCAAATAGATACTTCTTCTCATCGCCATATAGTAAGTAACTACATAGCAAATAAAAATGAATATTATTCTCAATTAAAAAAAACAGCAGCTATAGGTACGACTGTATTATTTTTGAGTGGTGTTGCTGCACTAGCAGTAAAAGATGCCAATGATGATACAGACATTAAAATACATACTAATTATGATAACAACACAGGATTATCTGATGCCGTGGTAACCTTTAGCGATACTCCAGAAACAATTTTAGGTATGCCTGTCGGATACACAGATTCTATTGATAATGTTGATGTTGAATTATACAATAATTCTGGCGTACTTATTGAAAATCCAAAACTTTCCGATATTATTAGTACGGATAATAATGGAAATTCCAGCATTATTATAAATGATCTTGCTCCTGGAAACTATACCGTCAAAATACAAGCAATTGATAGTGAAAATGATGTGGTTGAATACACAAAAGAACTAAACATCACTGATGAAGATACAGATAAAGACGGTCTATTCGACCATGAAGAATGGAATATTTGGAAAACAGACCCAACCAATCCGGATACCGATGGTGATGGTTATTCTGATAAAGAAGAAATTGATTACGGGACAAACCCTTTAGATCCTAAAAATCATTATACTCCAATAGTTATAGATCCTAAAAAAGATACCTCGGGAATAATGACATATTGGGATAATTCCAAAAATTTATATTCATTCAATGACATTGGTAAAATCGTTGATAAAATCATAGAAAAATCTGAAAGTCCAATAACAACCCCAATGGATACATATGAAGTTCCGTACGGTGATGATGGTACTCTTGTAATACCAACTGGTTATACTCCACAAGTAATTCATAACGATGATACGGGTTTTATTGTAGGATTAACACCAACAGACAGTGTTGATTCAGACTCAGACGCAACTGTTTTAGATTTAATTGATAATAAAATAAGTCTTAATGATGCCGTGTCATCTATTTTCGATTCAATGAATCAAAAAGCACACATCTTAGAGGATTCACATAACGAAATAATTCCGGGAATGATTAGTATGAATAATGATGGCTCCAGTTTAGTATTTTCAAATACATTAGGCGATGATGATGAAACAATATATGTTAGTTCTGCTCGTGACACAGACCCTAGCGAATATACAAGCAACGCTTGGAAAAATCTTGAAAATCTAGAGAAAAAATTACATCAAATGGGGCTTGTTACTTATGGCTCTAGTGGTGGAAGCGTAACTGGCGGCACCCCTGGCTCTGGCGGCGGCGAAGGTGAAGGTGGAGGTAGTGGCGAATAATAATTCGCAAATACATACTTGGTGATTACAATGATTATGACTAAAAAAATAAAAACTACAATTAATATGATTGGAATAATTGCAATACTATTATTATTTATTATGCCCATCACTCACGCAAACCGATATGTTCAATACGACTTTAAAGATAGAATTGTTGTTAGCGATAGTAATTATATTGAAACAAATAATTCCGTGACTAATGTTAATGCTATTGGTTTTATTTGTGCTGATGATACATGTAGTACTGTTAGTGGAATTCTTTGGGGTGGTCAAACACTTAATTCTGGAAGTAACGATTATATTGTTTTTGATTTTCCAACCGCAGATTCTAGTGTAGAAACTTATGGTTATGGATTATACATCTATAAAGACGGATACATTGCATGGGAACAAAGTTCTTATTGGTGGGGTACATCTACAGATACTCCTGAAAATCCAGAAGGTCCATATACAAAATATTTGGGCAAAAAAGAACTTTGCATCGCGCCAATAGAAAACTTAACAGTTTTAAATGATGCACAGGAAAATGTACCGTTAATAATTAATATTGATGCCAGTCTTGATGCGACAACACATGCAGCAATAGAAGCTGCAGGACCTCTTGATTATGTACCGTCAATTATTGCAGATCAATATGCTGTTGAAACAACTATTGTTATGACTGTGTATAACAGTTCTAACGATGTTGTATATACTGACAGCTCTGTTGAACTTATTCCATACAGTGGAAGTGCAAATGTAGAATTTACATGGACGCCGACAATTACAGGAACCTACAGAATTGAAGCTACAAGCACTGCAACTGATGCTAAATGTTTAGATTCCGATACACAAACCGCAATGAAAAATAACATTTTAGTTTATCCTGCGGCACCTAGAGATGAATGCTACACCATACTTAATGGACTTTCAGCTACAGGTAATCCACATCACGAACTTGGTAAGGAAATAACAATTAGCTATGATAAACTAAGCAACTATGCAAATGACGAAGTTATGGGTACTCCTGCTTATGTTTTAACTCCGGTTGAAACCAGCATGACATATACCATAAAAAATGATGCAGGATCTACAATAGACACACAAACCCCCGTAATTACTGCAAATCCGACAGATGGCAGCTCGGCATATGAATTTAAATGGACTCCAACAACACCTGGTAATTATACTATCTCTATTAGTGGTATTGCTCAAGATGCCTCATGTACTGGAAAAACAAATCCTGTATATGGACCTGATACCATCGATGCAGTTGTTTTAGATACATTACCGCCGCAAATCCTTACTCTTGAACCTTCAAGTGATATGCACGTAAATACGTTCAATCTTGAAGCTACAACAGATGAAACTGCGACTTGTAAATATGATACCAATGATGTTAGTTATGATACTATGGCAAATACATTTGCAACAACAGGCACAGAAACACACACACAACCATTAACACTTACAGATGGAGATTATACATACTATGTGCGATGTATGGATGTTTATGACAACAAAAACCAACAATCCAACAGCACAAGCTTTGAAGTAGACACAAAACCAAATATTGCGATTCATGTTGATGATGTGTTCGTAGATCAAACCGAAACATTTACACTTACAGCAACTCTTGAAAACTACGGTTATTCACAAGCAGACGGTAATATAACAATTACAATTCCCGACAGATTTAATCTTACAGACGGAAATCTAAAAGAAGTAATTGCAATACCAAATGGCACAAATTCAACATACACTTGGGAAATTAATGCTGTTTGGTGGGGAGACTACATAATTGATATTGTCGCAGATTACGACGGATTACAAGAAACAGCACAAGTATCCGTACAATCAAAACCTATTCCTATTTATGAATACAGAATAGCAACACCGGATAATGTTGTTATTGGCGATACCGTTCAGGTTGCTGTTGGTATTTACAACCGTGGTGTTGTTGACGGAACAGATGTTCCTATTAGTATCAGCACAACCGGAAATCTAGCAATAAACGGTTCAACTTCAAAAATAATTCCTGTTGTTGATGCAAACACAACAACACAA
>WSZW01000132.1 GCA_013139905.1 archaeon | reverse complement strand
TTGGATCAAACGCAGATTTTTTCCTAGTATCCGCAATATTTCCAAGCCAGAACGCACCATCTGACAACTTCGGAAGCTTTGAAAAATCTGTAGGAAACAAATATCTTGCCTTAAGTATTTTTTGTTTCTCGTGCCAGAAATATGAATATACAATACCGATAAGTAATAATAATACAATACTCACAAAAATAGCATTTTTCTTAAACTCTTTAGTCCAAAACGGATTTACGATTTTAAATACAGCAGTCTTT
Source organism: archaeon (assembly GCA_013139905.1). GTDB lineage: Archaea > EX4484-52 > EX4484-52 > EX4484-52 > B79-G9 > GLR112. The sequence goes on along the minus strand of WSZW01000132.1, from coordinate 10,776 downwards.
GTAATTATACTTTTTGAAAGACCACCATCCTGTAATGCCTGAACTTTCAAATACACATCACCTTCAGTCATATTCAAAGCATTAACAAGAACAGAATATATAAAATCATCTGTATCTTTAAGCAATCTTATTTCTTCTTCTTCATACAATAATTTATCTGTTTTTGAATCATAAATCAGATATTTATAAGTAATATTAATGAAATTAAAACCAAGATTAGAAACACTTATCGCAAACTTTGCAGTACCATTCTTATATACCTCATTTGTAAGAGCATCAACTGATATGTCAACTATTGGCTTTTCAGAATCACCAACAAAAATTGTTACATATGCTTCTGTTATTGCACCATCAGATAATGCCACAATGCTTCCGGAATAACTTCCAAACTCAGTATTATTTGTAACACTTACACGAATTTTCGTCTTATTTGTTAAAAAAGAATCAACAACAATAAACTCATCAACAAATTCTATAAACGGTGCAATTGTACCTGTCGCGGAAAAATCAACAGTTATACTTTCATTTTTCTTATTTGTAATCCATAAATCATAATTTTGTATCTCTCCAGGCATCAAGCTTGATTCAGACAACGTAGTCCTTATTGTGAACTGAGCTATTTTAGTCATACAATCAGAAGGACAATTTAACACATTTTCAGTTAGTTCACAAATATTATTACCACACCATTCCATCAAATCATCAAATCCGCTACCAGAACTACCGCCACCACTACCACTAGATCCAGCCCCCCCCTCAGAACCCGAACCAATATCTTCAGTACCGATGTATTCACTAACAATATATGTTGACGTTGACGTACTTGTAACAACTATCTTATTATCTGCCTTATATCGTATACCAGAAAGCTGCACCCAATCTCCAACAACACAATCAACAGCTGAAAACTTAGCGCACTTATAAACATAAAGTTCCTCTTCATCAATAGTTTCCCCTAACCCTTCAAGCTTATTTAGATTATTTGTATAATCTAAAGAGATTATAACCGATTCACTATCAAATGTCTTGTTTATAGAAACCCCTGTAATACCATAACCGACAGTTGTTGATGGAAGATTAAGCTGTGTTAAAGGAACACTATCCAATAAAATAGGTGTCAATAATTTTCCCACAGTCTTTGGAGTATTCTTTAAATCTGCAGAAACAAATTTTATTTCGTGCTTATCAACCATTGTTTGATTTGTTATATCCGGCAAATAAACATCAACTAAAATATCATAAACTCTATCTTTTACAGTATAATTATAATCTTTAACAGTTACATTTGAATCAAAAGAAATAAGCTCTTTTTCACTTCCAGGTCGATATAATTTAAATTCCGCTTTTACAGGCAAATTTGTTGTAGTAACATTGCCTTCAAAAGAAATTTCAGGATATACATCAAACCAACTTTCTGATTCAGTTATATGCCCAAACGTATCATTCGCAGATACATATACATCATAATCACCTTCAAAAGTCGTATTTGTAAAATCAAACGAATACAAACCATCAAAACTATAATTCAACGTAATATTAGTAAAAACAAACCCAGTATCATTATTAATTATTGAAATAATCACATTAGAAACATTAGTATTATCAGTTACATTTAACAAAATTGTTACATTCCCCCCCGGCTCAGCAGAAGTAATATTAGTCTTAACAACAACAGGTCCTACAATATCCACATAAACAACAGTCTTGTTTTGAACATCTTCTAAAAATCCATATTGATGTATCATACGTACTTTCAAAGAATTATTTATAGGATTACCTAAAATCATTGGAAGTGCACAGGAAATATTCCATAATATACCACCCAAATATGTTGCATTTATATCATCACATAAAACATCGCCAACATATACATCCCACGTAATTCCTTTACTTGGTTCAGGAACTCCATTATCATAAGACGCATTTACAACAATATTATCTAAAATATCATTATTAGTAACATTTATAACCGGGCTTGATTCTAAAGGATTTAATATATTCACAGACATTTCAATAACATTAAAATTCATTGTTGTATTTAACTGCTCACGATAATCATCATGCGCAAAATAAGCAACTGCGGTGTAATTACCATCAATCATAGGCACACTATATTTTGGTATAATTATTCTTGTTGATGATGCCAATATCTCTATTAATGTATTATTTATAACATCACCCGTTTCATTAAGCATTGTTATATATGATGCACCAAATCCACCCATAGACATATTAATAAATATAGACTGATTTGAAAGAAGATTAACAAGCGTTATAGGTGACATTATTCCTTGAGTACTTATAATCATAGAACGATTAATATTATCCGGAGTAACATTAAATGAAGTCACATTTTGACCACTCGTATAATCCGAATTTGGATCTTCTCCGCCAGTTTCATTCTGCTGTTGCTCACCACCACTCAAATCAACCACCGTAATATATTCATAAGTTTCATTAGGATACGAAGAATAATATGCCGCAAAATTATTTTCAATTTCACATTTTATTGCCATTTCATCAAACTTAAAAGGTCTCCAATTAACAAACGCATCTCCAAAAGAATTTGTTGACAAATCATCAAAAAGACGAAAATCATCAATATAAATATCACCGCTTTGAGTATCAACGCCTGTTTTCTTAAACCTCAAACCATATTTTTTTATCCGATTATTACAAAGAGTCACAACATCAACAAATTCTATATCTGCATCACGATAATTCCAACCTTCCTGATAATTATCATCAATATCTATAGTAGCGCACAAACTATCATCTATATTTCCATAAAATTCTAATTTCACATCCAATTCCAACAAATTAAACGGAAGATTTAGCCAAAAAGATATTTTTCTCTGATTAGTCCATATAGATGTTCCTGTAAGAAGATATTTTCTATTCACATAATATTCTTGACCCGGAGACATTGTACTTATTGTTGCTTTAAGACTACTGCTTCCTTCCTTTACATACGTTTTATTTGTCTCTATACCAAGCAGAACATTTACACTATCTTTCTGCCAACAAGCACCAAAACCAGCGCACGCCAAATCCAACATTTCCATATCATCAATTGATGTAGTTTCAGAAACTTCCATTTCATTATCAATTATACCATCAATAAGTTCAATCGTATCTATACTTATACTATCATTAAAAGCAGTTGTATTATACACAATAATTGAAAGATTTTCATAAGTATTATTAACAACTTTATCCATAATATTAAAACTAACAAGACCCATCCTATTTGTCCTAAAACTAATATCATCAGTTCCATTTGATATTGACAATGCCCATTCTGCACCTTGAGTCATATTCACAACATCAACACGTAAAAACTGATAATCCGTAATATCTCCAGTTACAACTTTTCGTACACTATAAGATGCCCCTGTCGTCACAGTAACAGTTGTTACACCTAACTTAGTATTATAAATACCACCGAACGTAACTTCCCAATCCGTAATATCATCCATAGCATCAATCATTTTCGGATGTTTTGCATCACCAACCCATATTTTTACTGGATGATTCACAATTGATGTTTTAGGATACAATTCACGAACATTACAACTCATATCAATATACTCATATGCACTATCATTATATTCTATATATCCTTTTGGAACTCCCCACAATGGTTCTGAATAAACAAATACAGACAAATTTATTGTTTTATTTACATCATCAAAATATGTTTTATTTACATCAGCTCTAATTATATGTAAACCAGGCATCACATCAAAAGAAGGATTCCATGAGGTATTACACTCTCCAAAATTATCAGTATTACAATTAGCAATTAACAAATCAGTACTGTTTATAACCAAATAAAAAGATACAAGTACATCACTAATAGCAGATCCATTATTCATAACAATACCGCTAGCAACTAAATTTATCATTTCCATATTTTCATTACCGTATTCAGACTTACGCATAATACTTATAGGATTTCTAGTAAATGCACCAAATGTTATTGTATCTAAAAGACGCACATTAATTTTAGTTTCATTAATATACGCACCAGTATACAATGCATTCGTCTCATTTATCTGACATCCAATAACATAATCACCAAGGATCAATCCTGACGTATTCCATGCATAAGACACAGTTCCATTCACATCTGCAGACGCACTATAATTAAATAAATAAGAAGGTCCAACAAAATTAATAACTACAGGATACGACGATATATTTTCAAACACATTACCAATATTATCACGATCTTTTACTAGACAATCTATATCAACAATACTTTCACGGCTCAAATCACTTAAATTCAAAGGATTCACTAATTCTAAAACAGCCCATCTAAACATTGATATATTTACTTCCTTATATCCCGACGCATAACCTGCTTTTGAAACAGTAAGATTTAAAGTATAATTACCAAGAGTATGATTAGAAGAAACATTCCACTCATAAGTCTTATTCTGTGTAACACCAATACTCGAATTATATTCCCCTGCAGGACCAAACTGACTTAAAAGAACAAATGTCCAATTAAACGTAACATTATCAAGTTCATTACCATATGCATTTTTTGCAGTTGCATTCAATAACGATAAATCACCCCTATAAATCGTTTCAAAAATAACAGGATACGATATTTCCGCCACAAGAGTTTCTGTAAGTATAACATTCTCCGTATCAGTATAATTTGAAATAAATGATATATAATTACTTGAACCAATCGTAGGATTTCTAAAATTACTAATATTTATACCAACCACATGATTTCCAACAGCATCTGATTCTGTTGTAATCCAAGTATAATTACATTCACCCGTATTATTTGTATATGTTGTTCCAATCAAAACACCATCATTAATCCAATCACACGGATATCCTTCTATCGTACTTCCGTTTGTTCTTATAACTTTAGCAATCATATCTATTGAGCTTCCCTGACGTGGATACATATTTCCACTTAAATATGTAAGCTCAACAAAAGCATAATCCACAATAGTTACTTCAATACTATCATTTGTAGTAACACCAGTACCATTTGTTACCTCAACGACTATCGTTCTTGGACCAAGCGGCATATTTTGCAATATAGACCATAAATCATTTGTTTTATTACCAATTAATATTGAATCCGCAAGAAGTGTCCAATTTATATCCGTAATTGACGCAGTCACATTCATACCATCAGACCATACCGACGAATCAAGAACATAAGATGTATTTACAAGAAGATCGCTTCCGTTTATCGGTGTGTTTATATCCACATCAACACCACCACTAATATTTACACTCTGTTGCCAAGTACTAGTATTATAATAATATTCAGGTTTTGTTGCATTATATTTCACCATAAAAAACCCTGGCTGAATAACAGATGGATTCCAATCAAAATCACAAATTCCCGAAACATCAGTCACACAACTACCAATATTTTGCCACGTAAGACCCGCAGTTGCATTCGAATAATAATTAACCATAGCACCATAAACAGGATTCATTATTTCATCAGTCACATTTGCTCTAAATGTCGTAGTATTTTCAGCAGAACTATCATACCAATAAAGCACTGTCGGATTAATCGTTCTAATAACTGAAAGATTCAATTGCCCCATTAATACAATATCAACCTCAGAAGACATATTTTGTAAATCAGCATAATAATAATTTGAAACATCATCAGTTATATTACATATAATCGTATGTTGCCCCACAGAAACATTTGTCGTATTCCAAATATAATTATATTCCCCAGTATTATTAGTTATAGAACGTACCAAAAGACTAGAACCATTTATCTGAGAATTATCATAATAAGATACATTATAACTAGGAATACCAACATTATCACTTTTATTTGTAACCTTACAAATCACATCTAGTTCCGAACGATTATATATTCCAAAAATAGGCGCACTCATAGTTATGCGAGAATAATCAAATGAAGTAGATAAAACTGAAACATTAGAAACACAATTATCACTAATAACACACATAGAATCAGTAGCATTTGCCACAAGTGTTGTCTGATGAATACCCCTTTTAGTTGACGTAAAATTCAACGAAACATTAATTTTATTACCTTGATTTAATGACGAAATATTATTAGGACTATATGTTACCTGACTATTAGAAATATTACCACCAGTTAAATTAAATGTAATATTTAAAAGATCATCATTTCCAAAAGAATAAACAATAAAATAACCAATCATTTTTGAATCTCCGACAAATACATTTTCTCCAGAAATTAATTCTTGTACTATAACAATAACCGGATTTGATTCAACATAAACTTTTGTTGAATTTGATATAACTCCCGTACTATAATCCGGATTATCCCAAATACCATTTGCAATAAGCGCATATTCTTTAGGCGGCGTATTTGACGTAATATTAACTCCAATATACTGTGTACAATTATCACCTGAAGAAATATCGCCACACAAAGGATTTCCTAAAGAAATATTAGTTATTATATTTGTAACTCCTCCAAGAGATCCGATTTCAGCATTATGCATCATTGCAAAACCAGTATTATTAAGCATCACATCCAAAACAAAACTAACACTATAATTCTGTGTTATATTATCAAATACAATCGTTTCATTCGGCAATTGCAATAAAATACCCTCTGCAGTTCCAATAGATTCAAAAGAACCACCATAAATATATGGACCCACATTAGGACCATCTGAAGCATAAGCGGAAATATTATATATTCCTTCAAGTTGAGGTGTATAATTAAATTCAAAAGTTCCGGTAGGATCTCCATAATTACCAGTAATTCTAGTCATGTTATATTCAAAAGAAACCCCGCTTAATTGGTGAGTAATATTCACATTAATCCATTTTAAAGATCCGCCATCCTCTGCATAAACATCAAAAGTCACATTTTCATAATTCATTTCAACCATAAGAGGCGTTACATTAAATTCTCTAATAATTGGTGCATTATCATCCACCATAATCATATAAATACTAGAATTTACATTTCCTGCAAAATCTATAGCAGTTGCATTTACAACATAAGAACCATTAGTACTATTATAAAAATATTCTGATTTTTCAGTAGTACTATATGACTTTCCTGCAGGCGGCCCCACAAAAGAATAACCATAAGTCATATTTGATGTATTTGTTGATTCATTAGAACTAATAACAAGAGTATCCAAATAAAGTTCATCTACATTAACACTAAACTCAATATCATTTGTCACAATCACAACAATTCCAATAGGCGTACCTGCATCTGATGTCAAACCCCATATTTTTGGTGGCGTATTATCCAATATAAAATTCACCAAACTATAATTGAAATTACCCACATCATCCAAAAATGATACATTCACAGAATAATTTCCATCACCAAGAATTGTATTTCTAAATGCAAAATCTCCAGTAACATTATTATATTCATAAAGCACAAAATTACTGTTATTAATTAAAGGATTATTATCATATTTATTTACATCCATTATTGTACCATTAAGCCAAAGCACATCTGCTGGAGTCCTTACATAATTATCCATTAACGGATAAGTTATATTCAATAAAGGTAAAGTTGCATCATATTCAACCAAAATCGAATCAATACCCTGTTGATTATAAGTATCATTTGCAATAACTTCAAAAGTATATTCGCCATCGGCATACAAAGACATATTCATCTCCGCATAATAATCAATACCTGACCCATTAAGATTAGTCCATAAAATTACATCACTAGACCCATTATACATTCTAAACATATAAGTAGATTCAACACCATTCTCCCCCTCATCGATAATTGACACATTAAGCCAGTAAAGATTATTAAACAAAGATAAATTCATAGGATTTATTATTGTAACATTCGGTGCATTATTATCAAGCACAACATTTATCCATTCTGTTTCATTAATATTATCCACACTATCATTTGCACGAACTTTAAATGTATAATTGCCATCAAAATAATTCATTGTATTTAATTCAACATACCAATCAATTCCAAATCCATCAAACTGTGTCCAAGCAATTACCGTACCTGACATATTCTCAAATAAATACTCGTAAGTCAAATTATCGCCATGACCATCAATATCATTTATAGTCACATTAAAATATTGCATATCTTTAATCCAAGAATTATTTGCCGGATTTGATATAAATACTTCTGGTGGAATATTATCAACAACAATATTTGTAACTACAATATTTTGATTCTCTTCAGTATCATTCGCAACCACCGTTATCTGATGATTTCCTTCAGTTATGTTCGTCGTATTTATTATTTTAAACCAATAATCACTAACATTATAATCAAATAAATTCCAAAAACCAGAATCAACTCTATACCAATAAGACGATATATCTTCATGATTTGCAACATCAAAAATAGTAACATTCATAAGATATTGACCATTTATAATTTCATTCGATACGGGTACATTAAAACTAATCACCGGCGGAGTATTATCAACCTCAACAGACACATTTACGATAATATCATTACCCATAGTATCATTAGCGCGAACATATATTTTCTTTTGACCATCAACAGGAAAATCTATACTCGTATTAATATATACAGAATAATTTGTTCCGGCAGAATAATCAAATGCTTTCCACGAAGCCATATCATCAGTACTATAATTATACTTATCAATTACCCCATTTTCTCCAAAATCAATAATTGATGTATTTAACGAAATTACACCGGATAATACTTCAAATTCAAAAGGATTAAATATAATTATAACTGGAGGAGTATTATCAATTATATAATTTACACTTTCAGTATCATTAATGTTATCTTCAGTATCATTTGCGCGAACACTAAAAGTATAATTACCATCCCCATAAAGCGTCGTATCAAGCGTAAAATTCCAATTCACACCACTACCGGTAAATAAAGTCCAATCAATTATAGTTCCTGACAAATTCATTATCTTATACTCATATGACGATACATTTCCATGATTTTGCGTATCATTTATAATTGTATTAAAAGTATATAATCCTGCAATTACATTCGCATTTAATGGATTTGAAATAATAACATTAGGTGGCGTATTATCAATATTAATCAATATTGATGAAATTCTAATCAACCCCACATAATCAACCGCAGTAACATTTAGATATGTATCTCCATCAGACAATATTGTCGTATCATAAGTGCCATTACAGATCAAACCAAAACAAGAAAATGTTGTTATATTATTACCTAAAATAGTTGCATTTGTACTATTAATTCCGCTCATGGCATCTATTATAGTAGTATTCAAAAACAAATCATTACTAATTACATCAAAATCTGACGGCTCAATTATAATAATATCTGGAACGGTCACATCAACAGAAACTAAAACTGTTTCAGTAATATTCAAATTCCCCGCATTATCTCTGGAAGTTATATCCATACTCTTAATACCATCTAAAGCAACACCTGATAACGTCACATTTTTTAGATAATTATCAAAAGAACCATCTTTAACCATTAAAAGCGTACTTGAACCACCCAAAACAGATGCATTTAATACAACATTAAATACGCCAGAATCAACATCAACAACCGTAATATTAATTAACACATTATCCCCATTAGTCGCATAACCAGAAATACGCGAATAAACAACAGAATTTGGAATAACAACAGAATCATTATTATCAACAAGAACAGTAAGATTAACAGAATCATTATAATTACCAACATCATCAGTAACATTTACAGTTAAATTAAAAGTTCCGGTAAAACCGCCAGTACTAACAACAACAAAACTATTAATATAATATCCACCAACAAATGTCAAATTTACCATACCGGCACCAATTGAGGAAGCATCAACACTAACAACATCAACACCGGAATGTGCATCCGTCGCAGTCACATTTAATGTTATTAAATCCGTATCCTTAGCCTGTATTTGATTAATTGGATAACCGATCGGATTTGCAAAAACGTCAGGATTTAAATTATCAACAAGTACCGTAATATTTGTAACATTGACATTACTGGCAAAATCAGTAGCATTAACACTAACAATTTGATTTCCGTTTGAAATTAAATTAGTATCAAATGTTCCTATACATTCAGTACCACTGCAGATAAAATCAGATACATCAAGACCACCAACACTAGAACCATAAGAATAAACACCGGAAGTAACATCATCAATAGTAGCATTTACAGTAATTGTACTTCGTACTTCCTGCGCATCCGCAGGAATGTTAATAGTTATTTCTGGATTAGTATTATCAATTATAATTGATATGTTTGACGAATTTAGATTTCCCGAATTATCAACTGCAATTACTTCAACTAAAGCAGCACCATCCAATACATCAGACGTATTAAAAGTACCGGAACAAGCAGACAAAACACAAACAAAGTCAGTCACATTAACACCACCAACAGTAGCATTATAAGAATAAATCCCGGAAAGCAAATCATCAATTGTAGCACCGATAGTTATATTACCAGACGCATTTAAACCAACCACCGGATTTGTCAAAACAACTTCAGGGTTAGTATTATCAACAACAACATCTCTTGTTGTATAACCGGTCAAACCAGCAAAATTATCACCGGAAGCATTAAGCATTATTAAACCTTCACTCTCAGAGGTTGTATTCCATAAAACAGTACAATTATAACCATCAACAATTAAAGTACAATTATTCATAGGATTAAAACCAGTTATTTGTGTTCCGGCACTTTCAATATTAATTGTATTCTGTTTTACAAAAGTTGTTGTATCGGTTATATTAAATATAACCAACAAGATTCCTGAAAGATTAGCATCTAAAATCGGT
>WSZW01000131.1 GCA_013139905.1 archaeon | reverse complement strand
TTCTACTAAAAATTGTGCAAATTCCGGATAATCCGATGGTGCCTGACCGCAGATTCCGATTTTACGTCCCTTTGCTTTTGCGCCGTCTACTACTTGTTTTACGAGCCTTTTTACAGCTTCGTTTCTTTCATCATAAACGTGTGCTACTAGTTCTGAATCTCTGTCAACACCAAGTGCTAATTGAGTTAAATCATTTGTGCCTATTGAGAATCCGTCGAATATGTCTGCGAATTGATCTACCAGGATTACATTTGCCGGGATTTCTGCCATAACATATAGCTGAAGGCCGTTTTCGCCTTGTATAAGGCCATTTTCAGACATAATGTCTCTTACCTTTTTACCTTCTTCTACGGTTCGGCAGAATGGTACCATTATTTTTACGTTTGTAAGGCCGAAGTCGTTTCTGACTTTTGTTAGTGCTTTACATTCTAAGATAAATGCGTCTTTGTACATTTCGGAATAATATCTTGATGCGCCTCTAAATCCAATCATTGGGTTGTCTTCGGTTGGTTCGTATAAATTTCCGCCAATCAGGTTTACGTATTCGTTTGATTTAAAGTCCGACAATCTTACAATTACATCTTTTGGGTAGAATGCAGCGGCGATTGTTCCTATTCCTTCTGCTAGTTTGTCTATGTAGAATTGTGTTTTGTTTGTGTGGGTGCTTGTAAGTTCGTCTATTTTGTGTATTAAACCCATGTGCGAGCTATCTTTTTTTAATTCTTCGTATTTAAGAAGGGCTAGTGGGTGGATTCTTATGTATGAATTTATTATGAATTCTTCTCTTGCAAGTCCGACTCCGTCGTTTGGTGTGAATGATTGTTCGAAAGCCTGTGATGGTGTTCCTATATTCATCATTATTTTTGTTTTTGTTTGAGGTATTGATGTTAAATCTGTTTTTTTGATTTCGAATTTTAATTCTCCCGCATATATTTTACCTGTTTCGCCGTCAGCACAACTTACGGTTATTATTTGTCCGTTTTTAAGTTCTTCTGTTGCAGTTTTACATCCAACGACGCACGGAATTCCCAGTTCTCTTGATATTATTGCAGCATGACATGTTCTGCCACCTCTGTTTGTAACAATGGCTGATGCTATTTTCATGATTGGCTCCCAATCAGGATCTGTCATGTCAGTGACTAGAACTTGTCCTTTTTTGAAATCTTTTATTTCATGGACATCTTTTATGACATTTACATTTCCTGTGCCTATTTTCGCACCAACGCTACCGCCTTCAATCAATACTTTTGATTTTTCGTTAAGTATGTATTCTTCCAATACGTTTGCGTTTTTTCTTGATTGGACTGTTTCCGGTCTTGCCTGTACTATGAAAAGTTCGCCGGATATTCCGTCTTTTGCCCATTCCATATCCATTGGTTTGTGATAACCTGCTCTTGTGGAATAGTGGTCTTCTATTATTACTGCCCATTTTGCGAGTGTTAATATTTCGTCATCTGTTAATGCGTATACGGATTGTTCTTCTTTGGTTGTCGGTATGTTTTTTACCGGTTTTGTGCCGTCAAGAGAATATATCATTTTAAGTTCTTTTGAGCCTAGGGTTTTTGATATTATTGGTCGTTTTCCTTCGTTTAGTGTTGGTTTGAATATGTAATATTCGTCAGGGTTTACTGCACCTTGCACTACATTTTCGCCAAGACCGTAAGCTGCTGTTAGGAATACAACGTCTTTAAATCCTGATTCTGTGTCTATTGAAAACATTACACCTGCTGAGCCTTTGTCGGAACGTACCATTTTTTGTACGCCGATTGATAATGCTATTGAGAAATGATCGAATCCTTTGTCTACTCTGTATGAGATTGCACGGTCTGTGAAAAGGGATGCGATACATCGTTTTGATGCTTCGATTAGCTGAAGCGGTCCTTTGATGTTTAGGTATGTATCTTGCTGACCTGCAAAGCTTGCATCGGGTAAATCTTCTGCTGTTGCTGAACTTCTAACTGCGACATCTGTATTTTTTCCGTATTGGATGCACATATGTCCGTATGCGTCAATGATTGATGCTTTTAGGTCGTCGGGAAATTCTGTGTTAAGGATTGCAGATCTTACTTTTTCGCCTCTTTCTTGCAGATTTTGTATGTCTGATGTGTTTAAATCGGATAATATTTCTTTGATTTTGTCTTTTAGGCCTGCTTTTTCAAGGAAGTATCGGTATGCTGTGGCTGTTACTGCAAAACCGTTTGGTATGCTTACACCTTTTATTGTTAGGTTTTTATACATTTCACCTAAAGATGCATTTTTTCCGCCAACAAGCGGTACATCTTCAATTGAGAGTTGATCGAACCATAGTATTAATTGTGTTTCTTTATTATCCAAAAATATCACCTTATAGTATCTTATGTAAATATATGTAAGTAAAATATGTGCACGTGGGGTATATATAGATTTTTTAGATTTTGGTATTATTGCTATGTTATTCTGTATTTAGAATTGTACATTGCACTGTTTTTAAAAACATAAATTACCTATTATTTGATTATGAAACAGGAATTATCGTCTTTGGATATAAAATATCTTGCTGATGAGCTTCAATACTTGAAAGGCGGGCGTTTGCAGAAATTCTATCAGGTTGATAGATTTATACTTATTAGTCTTCATGCTGCCGGTCGCGGGACACAGAATATTGTTCTTGGGGATGGAATGTTTCATACTACTAAATATTCTATAAAAAAGCCAGAGAAGCCGACTAATTTTGCTATGGTACTTCGTAAGTATTTGAAAGGGGCTAGAATTGAAAAGATATATCAGCACGAGTTTGAGCGTATTTTGATAATTGATACGGGCAAGTATTTGTTGATTGCTGAGCTTTTTAGCAAGGGAAATATTATTTTTGCGGATAAGGAAAATTATAAGATTTGGTCTGTTTTGGAGCATCAGATTTATTCGGAATCACGGAAATTAAAGATACACGGGACTTATGTGTTTCCGCCGGCATCTAAAAATATTAATGCTATTAGCGAAG
>WSZW01000135.1 GCA_013139905.1 archaeon | reverse complement strand
TTGCATATAACATCCATTTGTTGGTTTTGGTATTGAGCATTTTTTAGCGGATAGTTTTATATCTGCATAAAATGTGTTTTCTTTTAAATTATCAAGATTTATCCATTCAGAAACGATATTCATTGTAAAATTTTGAGGGTTGTTTGTTGTTATTTTATATTTTGTGTCTGTAATGGTTATTTGCAGTGTATAACGTATGCCATAATTGTACTCGCATTCAATATAGCTTGTTTTAAATGTATTTGTGCATTTATTGGATGTACTTCCACAAGATGGACAATAGTTATTACATTCGCAACAAATACCCGTATCGTCATTTTTATTTTTAATTTCTGTTGTATTCCAATAATCATTCCATTTTTTTGGGTATGAAATAATGTAATTAATATCAATAATAATGCCTTCACTAGAGTGAACAGAATTAAGATTTGTTTCTAATTTTTTTATTTCTTGTTCGATTATAGGTTCCATTTTGTTTTTGAAATAAGAGGTGTCTGATATTGCATTTCCATCTTCATTTTTTCCATATCGTTCAAGTAATGTTTCACAAGTTGGAAGTGTCTGAACTCCGCAACCATCTTTCCAGTATCTTATATTATCTGTTGTTTTTTTAATTGTTTTTTCAAAATATTCATCAATGGTATTATACAAAATGTCATTTTTAATAATTTCGTCTTTTACGATATTATATATTTTCCAATAACGTACATTTACTAGATTTTCAGTTTCTCCGGAGGTTTGAAGTGTTACTTTTGGTAATGTTGGATTTGTTATTTCTCCAAAAGTTCCGTATTTAGATATTGCAAATCCATTTAAAAATACTGAGCTTTGATCGGTTTCAAAAATAGAATAAATATCGTTCGATTTTATTTCGTTTTTTAAATTTGTATTTTCTTGGAGATTATTTGTTAGTTGTTCATTTAAACTATCAACGAATTCTGATTGAGTTAATCCGCTATAAGGGGATATTGCAATTGTTTTTATGGTTGCTACGTTGTTTTTAGAACCTGTAAATTTTAGAGTTCCTGTGTTTGAAATTTCAAGGAAATATTTTCCTGTTTCTTCAATTTTTGTTGTTCCTTTAATGGTGCATCCGTTACATGAAAGTTGTACGTTGCCAGATTTATACATCCAGATATGCACGAATAATGAGTTTGTTGTTGTTTCTGCATCATTTAAATTTTGTATTTTTATTTCTAATGGTGTTGTGCCTAAAAGATAATTGTGTGTTTGATAATATGTGAATGGTATTCTTTTGTGGTTATTGTTATTTTCATCGACATAAGACCATTTGTATATTTCGTTTGAAAATTGAGGATTTAAACCTATGGTGTCTTTTATTGTGGTTGAATCCATATCTATTGGTACGCCGCCGTGTTTACCTAATTGGATGGCGGTTTTTTGCAGGCCGAAGAAAAGTGATGTTTTTCCAAATACATTTGTTGCTGTTGCTATGTCTCTGTCAAGAAGAGTTACTTCGTAATTTGATAAAATTCCCTGAACTTCATTTTTACCATAACCCATCCATAATTGAATGAAATAAACTGTTATTATGAGTATTAAAACAACAATTAAGACGCCCATTACGTCAGAAAAACCGCCTTTTTTATTTTTTTTAATCATATTGCATAACCAATGTAATTTTTATTTGTTCATCATTTAATGTTGGAATATATGTGATTGTTTTTTTGCCTTTGGTGTTTATGTTGCCAACATTCATTATTGTTTTTGTGTCTGTTGCAGAAAAATAATAATTATTTTCGTGTTCTATATTTTCCATAAATTTTACAATACAATTTTCAAATATTGTTGTGTCTTCAATTCCGTTGTAATTTAATTCTATTTCTTCATCTGCTTTTTTTTGTTGCATGATTCCGAGACTTAATAGTTCTGCGTTTGTTATTTGTGTTTTACTGCAAGTGTTATCGATTAAAAAAATGTAAAGTATTGTGTTTGCTCTTGTTTCATTTAATACGTATTCTTTTGTTACTATTACTTCTTTTGCTGTGATTAATGCAAGAGCAATTGCTACAACTGCGAATGTAAACATGAAAAGTACTACTGCAGGCATTGCCATTAGTCCTTTTTTTCTTTTAAGTTTCATGATTCGCAGACACCTCCATCATAACAACAAAGTTGTGATATTATGGGGGACGTAGATTCTGTTTCTATTTCACTATCTGTTATTTCTATAGTTAAATCTAGTGTTGGTCCTAATACGCCAGATGGCCACATTTCAAAGTATGATACATCATCACCAATACATTTTTTCCATGGGTCGCATTTTATTCCGCCTAAATCATTACATATTTCTGTGGTTGTTTTTGGTGCTACGAATGCAATTCCTGCTTTTGGTGGATTTTTACTAAATCCGTATCTGATTATTCCTGATGAAATTATATTCCCACGTTTAATGGATATTGGTTTTTTGCCGAATGTCCAAGTTTTTTTATCGTATCCAAAGCCTAATTTTTCGCTGCTTCCAAAAATCCATTGTGTTTTTGGACCTTCTTTTTCGCGAACTTCGTAAAAATAAAAATTATCTTTTGTGTTTACGCAATCATCTACTGTGGGGGCATAGTGTATGGTGTAATCTGTACTTAATGGTGCGAGTTCTATGATTTCACTTATTAATTTTTTTTCTGTGTGTTTGTCAAGTAAGTCTGTATCAAATACACCGTGTATATTATTGCCTTGGTTGTTTGTTGCAATAAAACATGAGCTATAAACAAAATCATTTACTAAATCGGTTTGAAATTCGCTTAAAGTGTCTAGACCGGTTACTGTTGTTTTGAACCAATCGCTTTGAGAATGAGTGATGGTTATGAATGCAGCAAATAAAAATATGTAAAATATTGTGGCTACTGATTCTTCTAATTCCATAAATTATTACCTTTTTTTAAACTTATACTCTTTTTTAGATTTAGGGGATTATATATATTCTACGATATGTATTTATAAAGTTTCAAAAGTATAGTTTTGTATCGAGATATTGAGATAGTTTATATGTTGGTGATTTGATGAACGTAAAAGTTGTTTGTTCTAATTGTTCTGGTTTATTTGACTGGCGTTGGGGTAGAAGCAAAGGAACTTGTGAGCATTGTGAACGCGCGCTTACAATAAAAGAGGTTAAACTTGCAAAAGGCGAGATTGTGAAGTTATTTCAATGATTCTTTTATAAATGATTCTTTCTATATAAAATTACATAAGTTTTAAGTGTGAGTGATTAAATATGGTTAAAAATGATACTAAAAATGTGAACTTTAGTAATGTTCAAAATAATGACATTAAAATACAAAATATTGTTGTGTCTGCGGATACACATACAAAATATTCTTTAGAGATGCTTGCGGCAAATCTGGATGGTGCGGAATATGAGCCGGAATCTTTTCCCGGACTTGTTTATCGTGTAACTGATCCAAAAGCATCTGCGTTAGTGTTTACAACAGGTAAAATAATTTGTTCAGGAGCCAAATCTTATGCTTTTGCAAAAATAGCAATAGCAAAAGTAGTTGATGATTTTAGAAAAATAGGAATTGATGTTGCTGATAAAGTTGATACTGCTATTGTAAATATTGTAGCATCTGCAAATCTTAATTTTAAAGTTGATCTAAATAAAATCGTTTTTGAATTAGGTGAATGTGAATATGAACCGGAACAATTTCCCGGACTTGTTTATCGACATCCAAAACCAAAAGTTGTTTTCTTGATATTTAATTCCGGTAAGGTTGTATGTACGGGAGCTAGATGTGAAAGTGATGTTGGCGTTGCTATTGGGGATCTTAAAAAACGGCTTGATGAAATTGGCGCTGTTAGAAAGAAAGATTAAGATTTTTTAATTCTATTTATATTTAGGGCATTTATGCTCTGAAATATTTTTTTTGGTTAGTTTTAGTTTGATTTGTTTTTGATATGATTATATTATTAATCGCCTTGACATTTTCCTGTAGATGAAACACAAAGCATCGCGATGCAATCTTTACGGTATAGTTTGGTGTCTGTGTGACAGTAATATGAGTGACTATTTGAAGATTTGCAAGAATATTCTCCTGTTGTGATTGTTTTTGTTGTTGCTTCGCTCATAATAGTAGCAGGGATAGTATATGTGCATGAATTGCTGAAGTGTATATAATCGTCGGAGATTGTGGTTGTTTCTTTAATTTCGTTTGTTGTTTATTCATCAGTTGACGATTCTGTTATAGTTTCGTCGGCGGATTGTTCTTCGGATGGTGTGTCTCCAGATATTAGTTCTGTATTTTCTGAACTGTCTGAACGTGGTGTGGTGTATTCTGCGCCTAAATCCGAACAACTAAGTGTTTCTATTGTTTTGCCATTTTCATCTGTGTATTGTTTGTCTTTAGGGAGTTCGCATAGGCAATTGTCTTGAAAGCAGGTAAGACATATTTGAGTGCAATAAGATATGGCGGTATTTTTAGTAATTATATTGGTTGTTTGTATGTCTGCATTAGTAAGGCTTTCTTTGGCAAGTGTTGCTGTAACTAGAATGATAATAAGTATAATGAGCATAATTATAACTTTTTGTAATCCCCAACTTATTTCTCCTTTTTTTGTCATATTATCAACTACATTTGCTGGCGCAATCTTCGTAACTTCCGCCTTCTTTTGAAATTTTCATTGCACATTCGGTATAACATGCAGGGTTTGGAATTTTGGTTTCTTCTTCTGTAAGTCCTTTTCCCAGGTCTATTTTTGGTTTTATGAATCCAAATAGCGCTATAAGCATGATAAGTCCGATAACCATTGCAGCTAAATATTTTAATTCCATTAAATATCACGTTTTTTAATTTACGTCCGGTATTTTTGTGTCGGTTATTATTTGTAGTAATGTGCCGCCACCGGATTCTATTCCGTTTTTGCTTATGGTTATGACTATGACTGCAACAATTAGCATTACTAAAAGTGCTATTACGATATACATTGCTTCACTCATTGCTTTTTTATTCATTATATTACCTTTTAAGGTGTCATTTTTGGGAGTTTTAAAACACTTTCAACAAGTTCTATTGAATCTCCTTTCCATTTTAAGATAAGACCAATAATTAATGCGAGAACCAAAATACCCAATGCTAACAGTATCATTGTGTTAATTGAGAGTTCTCCTTTTTTGTTAAAATAATTCATATTTAATTTATTGATACTGGTGTATTTATATTTAACAGTAAACAAATATTTTTTAGGTGTGATTATATTGAAAAAAGGATCGATGGCATTTATTGATATTTTGCGTGGATTGATTATTGTGTTATTGTTGATTGGTATATTATTTTATATTATGTTTAATGTGCTTGGTGGATTTTTATGAGTTTGTGTAAATCGAAAAAAGGAACATTGGATATAATGGGTAATTGGGTTATTATGCTTATTTTATTTGTTATTGTTGCGGTGATTCTTGTTTATTTTTCTTCCAGTATTTTGTCAGGAATTTCAAGCGAGTCTTGTCGTTGGGGGAATCAATTTATTTCGTTTATTAATCGTCTTTTAAATACTAATTCTGTAGAATTGTCTTGTCCTTGATTATGATTTTATTGTATTAAATTATAAATGTGATTATGGGTAATAATATTTTATGCTTGGATACTTAGTGCCTATTTTAATTGATTTGATTGATGCGTCGCCATTTGAAGAGATGACATTTATTGGTATTTTTTTGGTTGCTTTGGTTGAAGCGGGAATAATATATCATCAAACGGGAAATAAAATGCTTGCAATAATCGGTTTTGTCGAAAGTATTGTTCCGGGGGTTGATGTTTTGCCTATGGCTACAATTTCTAAGTTGATTGCCGGGAAATGATATTAGATGTTAAAATTCAAATTCAATTGTTTCTTTTTCAAATTCTAGTGTTTTTTTGTTTTTTCCTTTAACTTTATCTAAATTAATTGTTGAATTTGTGCCGTCTTCTAATTTTTCTTTCCAATTCTCGAGCATTTTTGAACCGTCAATTGTTATGTTGATTTTTTCCTGGATTTTAAAGCCTTTTTCTTTTCGTTCAACTTGTATTTTTCGTATTAGTTCGGATATTAATGCTTCTTCTTCTAGTTCTTTTGTTCTGGTTAAATCTAAAACTACGACACCACTTTCAAATTTATCTCCGATAAGGTTTAAGGGAAGTGATTCTGAGGCTATAATCATGTCACTTGTTATTTCGTAATCTCCTAGTTTTGTTTTTCCATTAATTAATGCTTTTTGTAATTTTTCGGGGTTTTCTTTTTTGATTAGTGCAACTACTTGCGACATATTTTTACCAAAAATGGGGCCTAAAAGCGGGAAGTTTGGTTTTAGTTCTAAATTAAGTTTTAGTTTTTCAAATTCTACTTTTTTGGTGTTACATAAGGATACAAGTAATGTGTTTAATTCTTTGGTTGTTGTTTTTACTGTGTTATTTCCCGAAAGTGTTATTTTCTTGATTGGCCATTTTAGACGGATTCCGTTTTCTTGTCTTTTTGCGTGGACTATTTCGGTTACCTTGTCTACGATTTTCATTTCGTTTTCTAGTGTTTGGTTTATTTTTGTTATGTCTGTTTTTGGGAAATCGCACATATGGATTGATTTTTTCTTTTCTTGTGTCTTGAATAGTTTTAGGTATAGTTTTTCTGTTATGAATGGACAGATTGGAGCTAGTAGTTTTATGTATTCTCCAATTGTGTGTATGATTACAAAATTTGCGTCTTTTTCATCTATACTTTTTTGGAATCTTTCTTTTGCTAATTTCATGTACCAACGTGAAAAATCTTCTAATATGAAATCGGATAATTTTCTTCCCACAAAATGGAATCTGAAATTTTCGTAGTCGTCTGTTACTTCTTTTATTGTTGTGTTTAATCTGGACAGCAGCCATTTGTCTTCTATGTGGGTTAGTTTTGTTTTTTTGATGTCTGTTTTTAGTTTATACATATCGACAAAATTTATCATGTTTGTAAGAACATTCATAACACGGAATAGATCTTTTGCTTTTTCAAGTGAGAATTTTTGTGTTTCCCATGGTGCTATGTTATAGCAGTTGTAGAGTCGTAATACGTCTGCACCTAGTGTTTCCATACAATCTTTGGCGGATACTACGTTTCCAATTGATTTAGACATTTTTTCGCCTTTGGCATCTAGTGTCCAGCCGTTTAGGGATACTGATTTGTATGATGTTTGGTCAAATGTGGCGATACCCATGAATAAAAGTGCGTGGAACCAACCTCTGATTTGGTCTTGTGATTCGTCAATCATGTCAACTTGCCATAGTTTTTTGAATAGACCGTTGTCATTTTGAGGGTATCCGAGAGACGCCCATGGCGCGATTCCTGATTCTACCCAGATGTTTATGATGTCTGAGATTCTTTTCATCTCACCGCCACAATCGCACTTGATTATGGTTTTATCTACAACGTGTTTGTGGAGGTCGTCTAATTTGATGTTGTTTGACATTTCTTTTTGTAATTGTGATTTTGATTCTATCATTTTTTGATTATTGCATTTGTTACATTTCCATAATGGGATTGGGATTCCCCAAAATCTTTGGGTTGATACGCACCAATCTTCTTCGTCTTTGACCCAGTTTTTCATTCTGTCTGTTCCGAATGGTGGAAGCCAGTTGGTTTTTTTGTTTTCACTTAACATTTTTTCTTTTATTGTGTTTATTTTGAAGAACCATTGGTTTGATAGCCTGAATAATAATGGTGCTTTACATCTCCAGCATAAAGGGTAGCTGTGTGTTATTTTATCCATTAAGAAAAGTCTGTTTGTGGTTTCTAGTTTTTTTATTATTAGTTTGTCTGCTGTTTTTACAAAAATTCCGCTAAATTCATCGGTATCTTTTGTAAGACATCCACAATCGTTAACAGGGGAGATTATTGGCAAATTATAGTGTTTTCCTATTTTGTTATCTTCTGCACCGTGTCCTGGTGCACAATGTACGATTCCTGTTCCGGTATCCATTGTTACCATGTGGCTGAAGCTTGCATCTTTGCATTTTACATCAATTCCTTTTTTGAATTGGACTTTGGATGCGACTACGTTTTTTAGCATAGGAATTGATAATATTATTTTGTGAGCTGATTCTTCTTTATTAGTTTCTTTTTGTATTTTGATATCTAAAAGTGGTTCGTATTTTGTATTTTCTAATGTTTTTCCTTTGAATTCTTCTAAAATTTTATAGTCTTTTATTTTCTTTTTTTCCATTACGGTTTTTAGAAGTGCTTTTGCGAATATTAGTTTTTCGTTCATGATTTCAACTTTTACGTAAAGTTCATCCGGGTGAACTATTAGCGCTACGTTTGCAGGTAGTGTCCATGGGGTTGTTGTCCATGCTAAGAAATATTCGTTCTTTTTTCCTTTTATTGGGAATTTTATGTAAACTGATGGGTCTGTTACGTCTTTATATGCGTCGGTTGCTTCGTAACCGGATACTGATGTTTCGCATTTAGGACACCAGTGTATTGGTTTTTTGCCTTCGACCATTAATCCTTTATCATATAATGTTTTTATTGTCCACCAACCGGATTCTATGTATGTGTTGTGGTATGTTAAATAGGGGTCGACCCAACCTTTCCAGGCGGCTACTTGTTTGTAGAATGTCATCCAGTCGGTTACATTTTCATGCGCGAATTCGCGGCAACGGTTTATGAATTTATCTACGCCAATTTTGTTTTCTATGTCTTTTTTAGAGGTTATGTTCATTTCTTTTTCTACTTTGTTTTCGATGGGTAGTCCGTGGCAGTCAAAGCCTGGCTGGAACCAAACGTCGAAGCCTTGCATGTTTTTTAGTTTGCCCCAAATGTCTTTGTAGACTATAGTCATTACGTGTCCTGCGTGAGGCAGACCGTTTGCGTAAGGAGGACCGTCCAGAAGATAGAATTTCTTTTTATCTTTTTTACCGAAGTTTGTGATTTCTTCGGCGATTTTTTCTTTTTTCCAGTAATTTTGTATTTCTTTTTCTAAATTTTTGTGATCATAACCTGACATAATAGCACCTAGGTTCATTTGTGATTTTTAAATTTAAATAAGAGATTGTTGTTTTTGTGATTTTTGAGTGCGGGTTTATTGTCAGGTATTTTGATTGTTATTCGTAATGAATCATTTGATTCGTTGTGTGTTGAAATAGATTTGTGTTTTTTTGAATGTCTGATTTTTTATTTGCAATATATAATTTTAAGAGGCCGATTTTTGGGATTTTAAATATCATTTTTCCGTGTATGTGGTTATTTTCTAGTGTCCAGAAATCAAGATTTTGTGTTGCGTCACCTTTTGTTCTGTATGTGTTATTTGTTTTAAATATGATTCTATGGATGTATGTTTGATTGTTATATGTAAATGCGATTATGTCGTTTTTGTTATATTGGTTTTCTTTTTGCACATAAACCATATCGCCTTTATTGAGTACCGGCTGCATAGAATTTGATTCAATTGTGATGAGTAATGTAGTTATGAGTAATAGCGTAGGGATTAAAAGGATTAATAAAATCGTGATAATTTTTTTTAATATAATTTTCATATAATAATACAATTAATGTAATCTTTATATATGGGTTCTGGTGTATATTATGTTATGGATAAAATAAAATCAAATTTGTTTGGAAATAAACATTTATTTTATGGTTTATTAGTTGTGTGTTTTTCTGTATTATTTACTGTGGCTATTTTGGGTATGGATAATGTACCTGATTTTGCAAAGGCCTCCGGTGGTATTGTTGGTAATATGGTTTTATTTGATTCTTCAAATGCTCAAAGAATGGTTTCATTAAAATTACCGGGTTCTTCATGTACTTCGAATGTTGTTGCTTGTGGAGCGACGGCACCAAGAAGTTTTGCGTTTGATGATTCGTTTTCATTTTATCCTGCTTCTTTAAGTTATACCGGTACTTCTTGTGCTACTTATGCTTATTATCGTTCTTATAGTTGTGGTACTTTACGTTGTAATAATGATGATGTTTGTATTGCCTCTAATTCTGCGTCAAGTTGTGCATATTGGACTTCCGGCGGTTCCGGTACGTGTGTGGATCCATCGGTTGATGCTTATTCTTTAACTACGGGGCTTAATAGTAAGTGTGGTTATGTTACGGGTATAACAAAAAGAGATGGCGTTATTTTATTTGATAAGGATGTAACT
>WSZW01000044.1 GCA_013139905.1 archaeon | reverse complement strand
AGATACTTTGAAGTCGATGCATTAGCACCCGTAATTACAATTATATCACCGCCAACAGAATTTCACGGCGGTGATGTTTGGTTAAACATATCTTTAGACAAAAGAGTTTCGTGGTGTGGTTATAGTATTGACGGGGCAGCAGATGTTACAATGTCAAACACAACACTTACAAATTATAATAAACTTGTTTTTGGGCTTTCAAAAGGAACACACACAGTCACATTTTATTGTAATAATACATATGGACTAATGTCATCCACATTAAAAGAATTTAACAACACCGAAGGTTTCGTCGTAATAAAATTAATCGGAACAGGATTCACATCACAACAAAACATAAATAACAAATACATATCAATACCATTTGCCGACGGAACAACTACAGGCATAATTCATGCAGACGGAATATACGAAAGTATGTCTTCAAGCACAACACATATAGAATTAAGACAAAAAACATTAATTCCTGGAAACACATCAAAAGCATACATAGTATACACAAAAGGCGACACAGATACAATCGAAAACCGAATATCTAAGATTACAAACGGTAATATTAATCATATGTCAAACCCAAGTTTTGCATACAGCATTAATAAAAAATATAACATACAAGTTGGTTTGGAATACATCGACATAGACATAAACAGATCTTTAAAATTACCAATAGGATTCTATAACATTCGACTTAAACATAACGGTCTTAGAAACGACAAAATAATAATGGATATAACAAGAGCATACTAATTGTTTATATACAAGTTTAAACAAAAAATAAACATGTTTAAAAAAATCTATTTTGTTGCGTTAATATCATTAATATTACTTTTATCTATAAATAACACAAATGCCGTGCAAGAAACTCATAATGTAACTATTTCACTAAATATTATCGGTAGCACACCAATCATCGGCGCAGATTATATTTTAACCAACAACACACCAAACATGGTTGCAGGAATCGTAGTAAAAGATAACGCGAATAATATTCAGACAACATCCACCATCATATCTGTAAATTATAATTTAGATACAAAAGCATTCATAATCCATACAAAAGGAACAACAACAGATAGTGAAGATAGAATATCAATTTTTAAAAGCGACAACTACAACAACTTATACAACCCGAGTTTCGCTTTTCCTATAGACAAAAAAAACAAAGTAGAAATTGGATTAGAATACGATTCTATCGACATTGAAAATAATGAAATAATCAGACAAGGTTTTCAGAATCTAAGAATAACCAATAACGGAATTCTGGGCGTTAAAAACATTTTAATCATAACAAAAGAATAATATTATTCATTTAACGCATAATTTTTTTGCGATTTTTTTGCATTTCTTCTTAATCGCATCTTCATCAACGGTTAGTATAACCCCATCACGCATGACAATTTTACCATCAATAATAACAGTATCAACACAAGAACCATTAGCACTATAAACAATATTAGATACAATATCGTTTGTAGGTATCAAC
This sequence comes from archaeon, assembly GCA_013139905.1. Classification (GTDB taxonomy): domain Archaea; phylum EX4484-52; class EX4484-52; order EX4484-52; family B79-G9; genus GLR112. The sequence continues at coordinate 6,159 of WSZW01000044.1, read as the reverse complement.
GCAATATCATTAGCATCAAGAAGAATCAAATCACCAAGTGCGCCAATTTCAATCCTGCCCGCATTCAACCCCAAAGCATTAGCTCCGCCCAACGTCGCCATGTCGAGCGTCTCAGAAGCAGTCATTACAGTCGTATCCTCACGCGCATGTTTTTGCAAAAGAGTCGCCATTTTCATTTCTTCAAACATATCAAGATTGTTATTGCTCGCAGAACCATCGGTTCCAAGAGATACACAAACCCCGTATTTCTGCATATTCGGCCAGTCAATAACACCGCCCGTCGCAAGCTTCATATTTGATGTCGGGCAGTGTGCAATTTTAACATTATATTTTTTCAAAATCTCAATTTCTTTTTTCGTCAAATGACATGCATGCGCAAAAATTACATTTTTACCCAAAACGCCCATTTTTTCAAGATATTCAACAGGTCGCATTTTATGTTGAGAAATACATTCATCAACTTCTTTTTTGGTTTCAGAAATATGAAGGTGCATCATAATTTTGTTTTTATCCGCAATTTTTTTAGCAGCAATTAAAGTTTTTTTTGAACATGTATATATCGCATGCGGTCCTACAGTGGCGCGTATTTTAGAATCATTAACCTTTGCAACATAATCAATAAATTTTTCAGTAGCGATTATCTCTTTTTTAGCCTTGACGGAATCAAAAAGATCAATAACTCCATAACTTAAATTCGCGCGCATGCCAATCAACTGCGCCGCATCACAAACAGATTCCATAAAAAAATACATATCATTAAACGTTGTAGTTCCACTTTTTATCATTTCAATCATGCTTAAAAGAGCAGCGTTTTTTGTATATTCAGGAGTTAATTTTGCTTCAACAGGCCAAATACGTTTTTCAAGCCAGGCAGATAATCGCATATCATCCCCGTATCCTTTAAGAATACTAGTAGCACTATGCGTGTGCGTATTAATCAATCCGGGCATTAGAATTTTATTAGAACCGTCAATTTCAAATTCGGCTTTTACATCTAATCTGCCAATTTTTGAAATAACATTTTTCTCAATAAAAACGTCTGTATTTTTAAGAATTTTACGTTTTTTATTTTGGGTAATTATCGTGGTGTTTTTTATTAGAATTGACATAAAGCACCTAATTTAGGAAAATTTCATTATTTCACATTATATATTGTTCGTGTTGGAAATGGAATATTTATCTTGTCTTTTCTAAACTGTTTTATAATTGCCGTATTTAATGCATCTTTTGTTGAGAATATTTCTTCAATTTTTTTTACATGACAAATAAGAAGAAAGTTTAACGAAGAATCACCCATTTCAGTAAAAAATACGCTTGGTGCCGGATCAGCAAGAACCGCAGTATTATTTTTAGCAACTAAAAGAAGTGCTTTTTTTACCTTATCCGTATCTGAATTATAATCAACACCAACTTTTATTTTTACTTTTTTGTTTCCCGGAGGCCAGCTTAAATTTTCAACTTTAGCATTTGCGATTTCTGCATTTGGTATTATGATTGTTGATGAGTCGAATGTCTTGAACTTTGTTGATCTAACACCAACTTCTTCTACAATAACCATTTCACCGGACGAAAGAACAACTCTATCTCCTTTTTTGAATGTCCTGTCAACATATAATGAAAGTCCTCCAAAAAAGTTACTGATTGTATCTTTTGCAGCAAATGCAACCGCAAATCCGGCGATTCCTGCAGATGCTAATATCGGTGTTATTTCAAAATCCCAGATGGTTAATATCTGCAAAAGAGCAATTACAAGAACGCCTATTTTTATCAATGTTTTGATTAATGGAACCATTTCGTCGTCAAGAGTAGTTTTGGTGCTTTTTGCAACTTTACGGCCAAATGCATCTACAAAAATATTAATTGTTCTATAAGATGCTACAGCTACCATTAAAGTTATTATGCTTTTTATGATGCGTTCAAAATACAAATTTATATTTCCTTCAATGCCTATACTGTTAACTGAAAAATAGACACCAATAACAATTATAAGATAATAAATTGGATTTTTAAGTGCTTCTGCGATATCATCATCAAACGTTGTTTTTGTTTTTGCCGCATAACTTAAAACTATTTTTTCAAAAGTAAAAGATAGTATCTTTGCCGCAATAACAAATACAATAAACATAAATAGAGCATACAAATATGTTGAATTTATTGCAAAATTAAAAACATCGATTGCAAAGCCAGTAATTGTCATAACAAGATATTGGGTGTATAACCTTAATAAATTTTAATAATAATTATCTGTTATGAAAGTTTTTATTGAAACATATGGGTGTGATACAAGCAAAAATACTACCGAAATAATGGCAAAAATATTGCTTGAAAATGGACACAATTTAGTTTCAAAAGATGATGCTGACATTATTATTATTAATTCATGCGCTCTTAATGGGAAAATTGAGAGAAAAATAATTACGCGTTTAAATGAACTTAAAGATTCAAATAAAAAAGTATTAATCTCCGGTTGTCTTGCAGAAGTATCAAAAGAAAAAATAGATGCAATATTGCCCGAAGCTTCAATTATGGGCGTTTCATCATTTCCAAACGTTGCAAGAATAGTAACTAAAATGATGGATTACAAAGTTGAACGCTTAAAAGATAGTCCCGAAACATTAATTGGAAAGCCAAGAATCAAAATAAATCCGGCAGTAGGCATCGTTCAAATTGCAGAAGGATGCAGCAACACATGTTCTTTTTGTGTTGATAGAACAACAAGAGGAACATTAGTAAGTTACGAGCCCGATGCAATTATTCGCGAATTTCAAAATTCAGTTGATTCCGGTGCAAAAGAAATACATCTAATCGCACAGGATGTAGCAGCATATGGGTTCGATAGTGGTGTAAAGCTTCCGGCCCTTTTAAGAAAGTTATCATGTATTCAGGGAAATTTTAAAATAAAGTTAGGCGTTATGAACCCTGCAAGTGTTCTTAAAATCCTGGATGATCTTGTTTTGGCTTTTAATCATCCAAAAATATATCGTTATTTAGAAATCCCGATGCAAAGTGGTTCAAACAAAATATTGCATAACATGCGTCGTGAATATACTTCAGAAGAATACAAAATGATTGTAGCTGCTTTTAGAAAAAAATATCCTGACATGACTTTTTCAACTGATGTTCTTTTAGGTTTTCCCGGCGAGTCCGATGAAGATTTTGGTAAAACCGTAGCACTTTTAACCGAAGTAAAACCGGATGTCGTAACCGAATATATGTATACAACCAGACCATACACAACCGCTGGTGAAACTGACATTCCGTCTTGGAAATCAAAAAATCGTGCTGTTGAAATACAACAACTCGCAGACAAATTACAGGACAATTCAAACGAAAAGTGGAAATCCTGGGGCGGTTTGGTCACTGTATCAGATAAAATAAATGATAAATACATCGCTAGAAACTATGCATATAAACCAATAATTCTTCAAAAAGCAAATTTAGGCGACGTAATAACAGTTGACGTTGTCGGAACCTACGGCGGAAATCTTTTGGGGAAATAAAATTATTTTTTCAATTCCCGATTAACAATCTCAAATATCTTCCTGTTTTCAATCCGTCCGCGAAGCTTGCCCATAGCAAGCCCAACAGTTGTTTTCAAATTATGTGTTTTTTCTTTAGAAATTATCTCTTTTATGATTTTTGTCGCATCTTTTTCGCTTATAGCAGACAAATTTTTAGAAACAATAATGGAATCAACATCATTACCTGAAATAGTTTCTTTTAGAATAATTGGAACTGCATCTTTAATGATCTCCCCGTTAACCAATTTCAAAACAACGGCTTCTATATTAGAATTCGTTATTTTAGAAACATCAACATTATCTCTTTTCTTTAACTCCGGAATAACGTTTAACAAAATATTCGCAATGTCGCGAGCATCAATTTTCAGCTTAAGAAGTTTTTCAAAAAGTGTTAAATAATTAGATGCCACAATTTGTCCTGCAATTTCTGAGTTTAATCCAAGTTCTTTTTGAAATCGAACCACTTTGTCTTCAAGCATTTCAGGCAAATTATTTTTTAATTCGCTTAATCGTTTTTTTGTAATTTCAATTGGTGGAACATCGGTTTCAGGATACATTCTGGCGGCTCCGGGAATTGGTCTCATGTATTCAGAATCCCCGTTTGGAAGCGCGCGTCTGGTCTCCTCAATTACGCCCGTCAACAATTTATTTATTCTATCACAAACAGCATCAACCGTTTTTTTAGCAACATCTTTTTTTGCCGCAACAATGAAAACTAAATCGGAATCCTTTGCTTTTAACAGCTCTCGTAATTTTTTGAATTCTTCAACGAATCCATATTTTTTCAAATCTTCATCTGAATGTATCATTCCTTTAACGCCTGCTTTTACACGTGCATAATTTGCAATCTCGTTTCCAAGCGTTCGATGCATAGTTAATTTGGCTTTAAATCGTCCGGAAAATCCTTTTATTTTAGATGCAAATATCTCTTGACCTTTTACAATTCGAGAATCATTTTTTTTGAAAATTTCAGTGGCTTCAATCATTTTAGGAACCAGTTCTTTCATTCCAATTTGATTCAACTCATCTTTAATCTCAACAAGAGTGTTCTGCCTTGAAGCTTCAAGTGTAACTAGTGTCGGTATCATTTTCAAATCCTGTGCACCTTTTACTTCAACTCTAGCTCCTGCTTTAATGGATACATTAACATCTTGCCTAATTGTTCCAAGCCCGCGCTTTACCATGCCCGTACTTTTTAGAATCATACCTATTTTTTCAGAAACTTCTTTTGCCTGAGCGGGTGTTTTAATATCCGGAGTTGTTCCAAGCTCAACTAAGGGAATACCAAGCCGATTAAGTCCAAATATTTTAGTGTGTCCTTTTTCGCCCAAAATTTGACACGAATCTTCTTCAATTGATATATTTGTAATGCCAACAGAACCAAAACTAGTCTTCAACGTGCCATCAATCCCGACAATTGCAGTTCTCTGGAACCCGCCGGTGTTAGAACCATCAACAACTGTTTTTCTCATAACTTGTACTTCTTTTGGAATTTCGGCATCAAAAATAAGTGATATTAAAAGCGCAATATCAAGCGCTTCTTCTCGTAAATTATGCGGTGGCTCTTCATCTAGTTCAACCAGACAAGATTCATGATCATACATTTTATATTCAAACATCTTTTCTTTTTTAGTTTCCTCTAGCGCAGAAACATCAATAACACCGGTTTCACCCGCAAGTGCGCGCAAATTCCTGACAATTTTACCAATTGGCTCATCTTTAAGCGTAGATTCGCAGTCACAAAAAAGCTTTTTAGTATTAAGTTGTCGGTGAATCTCAACCCCGCATTTAAGCCCGAGTTTTTCAAAATCAAGTGTTGTCATAGTATTAATCTAGTGGTGCGACAAATATAAAAATAGCGGTTATTCTTCGTAATCGTACTCTATAGAATTAGTACCATAGACAACTTTAATTTTTTTAGGAATGGTATTATCCCTTAAAGTTGCGGTGCATATCCCTTCTTCATTTACCGCCAATTGGTTAAATTCACAAGATGTATCCATTAAAGAAATGCCGTCAGCATACATATTTGGTTTAGAAGAGGTTTCATAAGTGTATGTATAAACGCCTTCATTTTTTAGAATAAGTGTTATTTTTTTGTTTACAATATCCGCATTTTGAATCGTTAAATAAGATGATTCCTGTTGATTAAATTTAACGCATGCTCTGATTGCATCATTTAAAAACTCAAATTTATATTTTTTGTAAACTGTTTTTTCAATATTGTTTGAATCATCAAAAGAAATATATTTGTATTTTTCTTTAAGCCCAATATTTGTTTTTATTCTATTATTAATAAATTTTAAATTGGCATTTTTAGTTTCCGTATCCATTAATGAATTTGTTGTTGAATTTTGTTCAATAACTAATTTTTTTGTTTCTGTTAAATATGAATTGTATGTTTCAAAACATAAATTTATTGCATTTAAAGGATTTGTTTCTTTTATAGTCTCTAATTCATCAAGTTTAAAATTCACGTTATTAATAATTCTATTTTTGTATAGTTTAGATTGACCTGATTCTTTAAAATTCTTTTTTAAATTTGTAGAATACAAATCCACTAAAATCATATTCTCCATAGTCAAAAGGGTTGTAGTTACCGAATATTTATTCATTTCAAATAGATTATTTGTATTTG
>WSZW01000155.1 GCA_013139905.1 archaeon | reverse complement strand
TTGTGGGGTTGAAAAACGACAAATTGTGGCGGGTTTACGTAAAAATTACTCTCCCGGAGATCTGATAGGGAAAAATGTATGTTTTGTTGCTAATTTAAAACAGGTTAAATTACGAGGCGTATTGTCAGAAGGTATGATTTTAGCTGCGGATGATACTAAAAATGTTAGTGTTCTTTTTGCACCCAAATCTGCACCCGGAGATAATGTTATGGTTGATGGTCTGAATTCTAAGCCTGTAAAAGTTATGGAATTTAAGGAATTTGAAAAGATTAACTTTTTTGTGACTAAGAGAAAGACTGTTGCATATAAGGGCAAGGAATTAAAAACGGACAAAGAATTGATTGTAATTAAAAATATTTGTGCAGATGCTAAGGTTTGCTAATTATTTGTGATAATTACGGTTGTTTATAATTGTTTGGGCTCTGTATATTTGCTCTAGAAGTAGTATTTTTGCTATTTGATGTGTGAATGTTAGGTTTGATAGGGATATTCTTTTTGATGCGTTGGTTTTTATTTCGTTGTCAATTCCATAGGATCCGCCAATTACGAAAATTGTATCGTTTTGGTTGTCTTTTATTAGATTTGTGAATTCTTTAGTTGTTTGGTTTTGTCCGTTAACGTCTAATAGTATGTATTTTTGATTTTTAAGTGCCGCGTTTATTTTTATTGCTTCTTTTTTCATTAGTTCTTTTGATGTTTTTGATTTGTCTTCTTTTAATTCTATCATTTCTAGTTTTGTGAAGTGTTTTATGCGGGTTGTGTATTCTTGTTCTGCATTTTTCAAGAACGAGATGTTTTTTCCGACGGAGATTATTTTTATCATGATACTTATGTTTAATTCAGTTTATTTTATAAACAATGATATCAAAATAGGATATATAATTTTTTTGGAGGTAATATTATGACAGTAAAAGTTGATGCTGAGAAGTGTATTGGGTGTGGGGCTTGTGTTTCATTTTGTCCTGATGTATTTGAGATGAATGATGAGGGTAAGGCAGTAGTAAAAGCACAAAAATCTGATTCTTGCGATATTAAAGATTCGCCAAGTATTTGTCCTGTTGGCGCAATTACGGTTTAATTTTTTATTTGAATTTTATTTGAATATTTCTCCTGTTTCATTTGACCAAAATAGTAGGTCTAAGTGGCTTGGGGGTATATTTATTTTTTTTGAGAATTTGATTAATTTGGTTTCTATTTCTATATATTTTGTTGTTGTTATTGTTTTTGGTATATGGGTTATTGCGTTGTATTTTAATAGATTTTTTAGGATGTGTCTATCTAATATTGCTAGATTTTCGCTAAGACCTATGTTTCTTAAGAAATGACTTGCTTCTTTCATGCCTAAGCCTTTTATGTTTTTTACGAGATATTCTCTTATTGTTATTGGGTTTTTGAATTGGTTTAGTTGGGTTTTTATATTTATTTTTTCGTTTTTTGTAAAAAATTCTTTTGCTTTGACTATGTATTTTGATTTGTTGTTGTGGAATCTAACACCAAACAAATTATTTGCTATTTCGGGTGCGGTGCCGGCGTATAGGAGTCTAGAATTTATTAGACTAGTTATTGCTGCGTTACATGTTTTTGCGTTTGATTGGGGTGTGCATAGGCAAAATGCAAGCTCGGAGAATATATGTTCATCTGATAATTTGTAGATATTTTTGAAATGTTGTAATCTATTGATTATTTCGTCTTTTTTTTGTTCGTAAAATTGTTTTAAATTTTCTATATCATTCATAGTTATATATGGGTTTTGAAAGATATAACAGTAATTATTATGTTTATTAAAAAATTAAATTTTGCGGATATTATTTATGGTTTATTCCGCTATAAGAAAAATATGGAGTTATAAAATAAATATTTATTCTATAACTATTCTGCATGCTAGTGGCATTTTAGCGCTTGCACGTCTAAATGCTTCTTTTGCGTGTGGTATATTTTCGTTAGAAGTTCTTATGCTAAGTATTGTTTGTCCTTCTTTTACTCTTGCAGCTCTTCCTTTTGGTCTTCCGAATGGATGTGCCATTCCCTGATAAAAACGGTCTGCTTGTGCAACTGCTGCTTGAGCGTGTTCTCTTAAGATTTGGTGTGGGAACACGTTTACTTTTAAGAAATATTCTTCATTTGCTACATTTTTTTTCATGTGTGCGTTTGCGGCAACACGACCTGCTTCAAGAGCGTTGTGTCTTACTTGGACTGCTTGTTTTGGGACTAGGGATACTTTAACGTCTCCGATAAGTTTTCTATCACCCATGTTAAACATACGTACTTTAAGGCCCGGAACTCCTTTAATGAAGTTTTTTTTGTGCACTTTAACTGCTGTTCTTGTGAATGATCGTTTTTTAACGCCTCTGTCAACTCGTGCCGGTCGTAGTCCCATAAATATCATCTCTTGAATTTTTAATTTAATTATTTATTTTATTTAATTATTTGGTTTATTTGTTTTGTTTTTTTAGAAACACTTCAAATTAATATCTTTTGTTTATTGTATAAGTTTTATAAAAGTTATGTTTGTTTTGTGTGTTTTTTGGTTTTTATGATTGAATTTTCGTGTGTATAATATCTCATTATAAACTACTAAATAATGATAATAACGTTTTTAAATATAATATCTAAATTTAATGTATGGGAATTATGGTTGAGTCAAAAAATAATAATATGTCACAGTTTTTAGAAAAAGAATCTTTGAGGTATATTTCAGAAATAACGAATACACCAATGGATTTTTTTAGAACATTAAATACTGGTGTGAAAAACAATGATGTTCTGTATGAATTATTTAGTAATTTGTATGAATTAGGTAAAACTTCTGAAGAAACTGTCCTTTCTGTACAAATATACAAATATTTACTTTCTAGCGAAGAACCAAAACATGATATTGAAATTCTTGAGGAAATCAAGAAATATCAAACATCAGAATTAAAAGCAACTGATATAAGAAAAATATTAATTAAATTTTATGAGTTGGGTATTGTAAAATATGTTGTGGAGAAAACACAAAAAAATAATAAAATGTATCATGAACATAAATTTTATCCGATAAATGATATGTTTGAAAAACGATTATCTAAAGAATATGTAATTATTGTTGATAAATTAAAGACTAAATTGAATCATATTGATGAAGATGATTATATGTGTTTGAATTTTGGCGATGATGCTGAACCAATAAAATCAATAAGTTATGAAGAAATAAAAAAATTATCTGAAATTTATGATTTAAAGACATTTTATGATGTTGAATTTTATTTAGATAATTATGAGTCTGGAATTAATTGTATAACGGATATACCTATTGGGGAAATTTATGGTACGAATCTGATGTATGGTATTGAAGAACTTGAAAAAACTAATGAAACTATTTCTTTGATTAATCAAGATATAAATGAAAAGAAAATTATACTTGCTTATGTCTTAACACTTATGAGTAAAGATTCATTTGGTATTCTTAATAATTGATTATTTAGATTAATTTGTAAATTAATTATTATAATTTAAGTTCAACAATACTTAACATCCAAAAATTCTTTTTTAAAGTCGGTTACTTCTTGTTTGATGTCTTTTTTATCGATTAATGATTTTTTTAGAAGTTTCGCGATTTCTTGCATTTCGTCTTCTTTCATGCCCATTCGAGTCATTTCTTGTGTGCCTATTCTAATTCCTCTTGGGTTTCTCATGGTTTCTGTGTTTATTTTGTCGCCTGGGATGAAGTTTTTGTTTAGTATTATGTTTTGGGATTCTAGGTGTTCTGCTACGGTTTTACCGCCGCCTAGATTTGATACGTCAACTACAACTTGATGGCTTTCAGTGAATCCTAGCTTTTCTGCAACTACGTTAAATCCTAATTCGTGCATGGATTGTGCTAATGTTTTTGCATTTGTGATTATTTGGTTCGCATAACTTTGCCCGTGTGTTGTCATTTCTTCTAATGCAACTGCCATTGCAGGTAGTTTGTGCAGGTGGTGGTTGCATATGACTTGCGGGAATACTACGGTTTCTATTTTGTCGAATTTATCGCTGTTTCCAAAGATAATTCCGCTTTGAGGTCCGGGAAACGTTTTGTGTGTGGAGGATGTTATTATTTCAGCACCTTCTTTTAATGGGTCTTGGAAGCGTTTTCCTGCAATTAGACCTAAGACGTGTGCTGCATCGTATATTATTTTAATGTCGTATGTTTTTGCGAATTCCGCGATTTCTTTTACCGGGTGCGGAAATAAGAATAATGATGCGCCGAATAGAAGGACTTTTGGTTGTTTTTCTTCAATTTTCTTTTTTGTTTTGTCAATATCGATGTTCATTTCTTCGATGTTGAATGGAAAAGATAAGTCTTTTATGCCGATTAGTCCTGAAACGCCGTGTCTTGTGTGTGATACGTGACCGCCGTTTGGAATTGAGCTTGAAAAGATGGTATCTCCGTAATTGGTAAGTGCGCCTAGGGCTGATAAGTTTGCCGTGGTTCCACTTAATGGTCTTAGGTCGACGTGTTTTGCGTTAAATAAGTTTCTTGCTAGTTTTTGTGTTAAGTCTTCGATTTGGTCTATGTATTGTAATCCTTGGTAGTGGCGTTGGAATGGTTTTCCTTCGGCATAACGGTGTCCTAAATCAGAAATATAAATGTTATCTACTGCAGAAGATGTTACGTTTTCGGATGCGATTAGATTGATGCATTCTTCTTTTCGCCATTTGTTGTGCTTTTCTGTAAGTGTTTCTATGTCATTTATGACTTCTTTGGCGCTTTTGATTTGAGTATCAGTTTCTGTTTGCATCTTTAATTGCACCTTCTTTTAATTGTTTTAATGATGGGTATCTGCCGCACCCAAGGGATCCTTCCGGGCAGTATTCTAAATGTACGCATGATGCTCCTGCTTTTTCAAATAGCTGTGGTGCTATTTTTTTTGCTTCGATAAGCATTAGTTCTGCTACTTGTCTTACTTCCCATTGTGCTCTTGTGCAGCATCTTAGGGAAAAGAAATGTAATAGCGCTCTTGCGTTCATTGTAATCATAATGTTTGTGTGTGATGCATTTGGGTATACGTATCTTGCATCTTCTGGTTTTATTCCTGATTCAATTAGTTTTTCATATGCTTTTGATGCTTGTTCCATTGATTCTAAGTATATTTTTGATGCTTCTTCGTTGTTTTTTATTGTCGGCGGGATTACGAAGCCTAATTCTTTGAATTTTACGTATCGCTGGCTTTGCTGGGTGTATGATGCTATTCTGTGTCGTACTATTTGGTGTGTGCATGCTCGTGAGATATCTTCGACACTAAATGTGAAGCTTGCATGTTCTATTACAGAATGATGTCCGTAGTTTAGGACTCGTTTTAAGAATTTGTCGCATTGTTCTTTGGTTTTTGTTTCCATTAATTCGGTTGAGCCTTCAGGTGAGCAGGATGTAAATGCCGCTACACCTGCGAGCTTTTCAGCGTCAGCAGTGTGTTTTAGAAGTGTTACTTTCATGTATTTTTGTTCGGGTTTAAGTTTTATATGTTTATGGATGTTGGTGTGGTGGGTGTTGTATGTCATTGCCGATTGAGTTTAACTCTTGTGCTTTTATGAAGTTGGGCGTAGCCCAATTTGGGTGGAGTGAAACGGAGCCATAAAATCTTTTGTTAATT
>WSZW01000069.1 GCA_013139905.1 archaeon | reverse complement strand
AGTTCGTGCGGATGGCTCTAATCCCATGGAGATTATTTTGGATGGCAACTCGCTTTCATTGACTGGAACAACAACAGATGTATTTTTTGTAGATTCGGTTGATTCTGACACTTTTGGACTTGGATTGACACAACGTGGTGATGCATCCAATACAGCGGGGGAATTTGAAACATCATTGTTGTGGGTGATGGATGATGTTAAAACGTTAAATTACACTACAACAATCCATAAAAATTTAAACAATCCAACAGCAAACGGCACCGACGCATTTTATCTTGATGTTGCTGATGATTTTGCTGGTTATAGTGCTATATCTGATAGTTTGGGTAATGTTAGTAAGTTTAGTCGTAGAAAATCAATTACACTTAATCATTCAGGTGCACTCACCGATTATCAAACCAAATTAACTATTGCTTACGAATCCGAAATGCTTAGTAATTTCGACGACATCCATTTCGTCACCGATTCCGGCGCACATATCCCCTACTGGATTGAGAATAAGACTGATGGTGTAACTGCTGAGGTCTGGATTAAGTCAAATTTGACCGATGGCAATACAAACATTTGGATGTATTATGGTAATGCTGGATTGAGTAGTGGTAGTGATATTGTCAATACTATGATATTTGGGGATGATTTTTCAGGAAGTTCTCTTAATACAAATAACTGGGATGTTTTAGCATACGGAGGATTTACATCTGTTGCTAATGGATTACTTACAATTTCGGGGGGTGTTGAAGGTCAATATACAGGCATAAAAGGTAAGATTCCAATAGATCAAAATAGTATATTTGAATCTTATTATTATACTGGTGGGGATGTTATTGGTGTTTTTGGATTATCGAATACTCCCACTTCACCAGTTGATAGTCTTACTATTTATGAGCGAGATAATAATTATGCTTCATCGATATCAGGACTTTACTCAAATAATGAGGGTTCGGTAACAAGTTCTGGTTATATTGGTTCTTCACCTACACATTTGTTAAATCAATGGAAAAATTTTAAGATTATCTGGACCCTTACACAAGGGATATTCAAGAATAATGATAATACAATATTTACAGCAAATTCAAATATACCTGATGAGGCATTATATGCATATTTAAGTATTGAGAGTTTTTATGACACACATCAGTTTGATTATATTTTTGTCCGCAAGTACACAGCAACAGAACCAACCTACATAGTCGGCGCAGAACAAACACCTGCACAAACATCCATCATATCAAAAGACGGCGCCTATTCCATAGGCGCAAACACGACGCATGTGTTTGCGTCAATAAACGATCAAACAATAACAGCATCAATAAATGCTGGATGGAATCATATAACATTAACCTACGACAAAAACGCAGGCGGAACAGAAGAAATGAAACTATACATTGATGGTGTTTCATCGGTAACTGGGGATTATAATACTTCAATTTTAACAAATGCGAATGATGTTTTGATTGGTGATACATTAATTGGGAATATTGATGAAGTAAGAATTTATAATAAAACTTTAACGCCTATTGAAATTGCTGATACTTTTGAGTATGCTACGTTAAGCACGACGACAGAAAATCCAAAAGCATCGATTAATGATAATGTAAATGTATCTTATAGTGGTATGTTAACCAACGGAGCAACTACAACAATAAATATAGATTCAGACAATTTTACCGTTGGTACAAATAATATTACAATCTACCTAGATGCAGGTGTTGTTGATTATTCTATTGATATGAATGGTCTTTCAGCAATTATTTCAAATACGGGTATGAATAACGTTACTGTAAAAGGCGTTGTCGCGTTTAAAACTGACGGAAGTAATTGCGTTTTAAAAAGTGATGAAACAACGTTTGACGTCGGTGATGTGTTTAGTGTTTCGGGATGTCCTATGAGTTGTGATGAGTTTACGAGTATTAAGGCATACACCGACTGTACTGGCGTTTTTGGTGAATTCACAGGGACGCCGAGTGGTTGTTAAAACTTATATATACTACTAGAACCCATTATTTTATTATGAAAAAAGCAGTATCTCCATTAATATCTGTGATGTTGGTTCTTGTATTTACGGTTTCAATTGGTACTGCAATATCATCTTGGGTTTTTGATTACACGAAAACAACGACTGAGGCTGTGACACCGGATGCGGCATCGGGTCAAAAAGGCGTTGTGTATTGTGCTAATTCTAATGTTGAGATTTCTAATGTTGAGCTTAAAAATGTTCAAATAATTTCAAATATGTCTGTTTCGTCTGGCGATGTTAATTATTTTGATTTAACTTCTGTTTCCGGCACACCGACAATCACATTTACCGGTGTTAGTTCTGGCGGCAGTGCCGACAATCTTGCGGGTTGGTGGCATTTTGATGGTGATGCGGTGGATTTTTCGGGAAATGGGAATACTGGAACTGTTAGTGGTGCGATATATAATTCATCTGGATATTTCAGTGATGCGTTACAGTTTGACGGCGATGATTATGTTACTATTGCGGATGATAACACACTTGACATTACAGACACACTTACATTATCCGCGTGGGTGAA
>WSZW01000053.1 GCA_013139905.1 archaeon | reverse complement strand
TTGGGTATTTTGAAAAATATATTGGTCGTTATGCTTTTTTTATTTTTTTGTATTACGTTAGTTTCTTATTCTTTTGCTGAAAATAGTGTTGAAAATAATAGTAATTTGATTTTAAATAATGATTTGTCAGAAAATGTTACTTTTAATGGTTATAATAATAATGGTTCTAATTATAGTGTAAATTATAATAATTCTAGTTATATTGATGTTTCTAATAATAGTGATATTAATAGTTCTATTATTTATTATAATGAGACAAATGTATCTGTAAATGTGTCTGTAAATAATAATTTGAGTTATACGGGTGTTAATATTTCTATAAATATTACTCCAAGTGTTAATCTTGAAAATGTGTCTTTGGATAGTGGATTGTTTGAAAAGTTGAAATCTTTTTTTCAGGATATAATTATTCGTCCTGTTGAGCCGGTTTTGGAGCGGTTTATGAATATAGCAGCACGATTGGTTTATGAAAATAGTACTCCTATTGCGGATCAGAAGATTATTTTTAAGGATATAACTGAGGATGTTATTCTTGGCGAAAATATTACAGATGATTCTGGTTGGGGGGAGATAACTTATAAGATACCGGCTACGTTTACTGAAGGGACTCATAATATTGAAGTATTTTTTCCTAGAAGTGATAATTTTACAAGTGCTGTTGCGTCAAAAGTTGTTGTTTTTTCTGTTAATAATACTAATATAATTAATGTTACTAATGTTACGATTGATGTTGAGGAAATCATTGTTAAAATTGTGCAGATGGATGCAGTGGTTGGTATGCCTGTACGGTGGGTTAAACAGGTTAGGGTTAAAAATAATAATGCACAGAATCAATTCGTGAATGTTTCTATTAGTGCACCTGTGGAATCTAAGATAATTTCTGTTGATGAAAAAAAGAATACTAAAAATAAAAAAATTGATTCTTATTTGGTTCAAACAACATCAATTCCGGTTAAGAAAGGAATGGGTGTTTCAAGTGCTCTTGTTTTAAATGAAGAGGATTTAGAGAGAAGTTTTGAACAATATAGAGAAGTGAAGTTTAATGATACTATTTCTGGAGAATCTCAGAAAGAGTACATAATAACATATGAAACAATAGCGCCTGTAAAAGAAGAGAAAAAAGTACAATCATTAAATGGTGTTGTGTCTAAAAGTGTTAAGGTAATATCGAATGCTCCTATACATTATAAAAATATAAAGGCATCATCCGAACTTGATGAATTATTTACTCATGTAGCTGATGATAATCATGCACGGGTTGTTTCAGAGTATAGACTTTTTTGGAATCATGAGGGTATAAAAGAAGATGTTACTGATAAAACAGAATTTAATGTTGAGTTTACTGATATTAATGGTACACTTTTTTTAACTTGGAATGTTCCTCATCTTTCAACACAGAGTTTTGAGATACAGGCAGATTATATGGATTTGCAGGATGTGCCTTCAACAAGTCAGAAGGAATGGACTGTATATTTTAGAGCAGAAGGTGAAGGGACATTAGAAGTAGATAATCTTGATTCGTCTGATATATCATATACTCAGATTTATTATTATTCTGAAGGATCGGGTCAATGGATTGCTCAATATCCGACAATTCTAGGTGATAAATTTACGATTTTTTGGAATGGAACTGATAATCCTCGAGGTAAAATAATATATAATGTATCAAATTATGGTAAATATTTGTTGAATGTTACTTTTGAAAATCTTAATTTGCAGATTGAGAATTATAATTTTTATAAGCAACTGGATGATGGGACGCCAAATATGTATGTTCTTGATTTAGATTTTCCATTTTTTAATTTTGAGATTTGTACTTTTAGTGATGTTCTTTGGGCTTGTGATCCTTTAAATGTGTATTATCCGGGTTATGATGGTTTTACACAGACCTTTTATGGAAGTAATAATAAGATTATTAAAATTGTTGAAATACCGAAAAAATCTACTGTTACAAATGTTTCTTTTGTAATTGATACAAAAGCGGATGAAACGCGTGTATATATACCTTATGTGGATAATGTGTCTTCTGATGGGATTAATCGGAAACTAATTGATGTGGGAGATGTTAGTGATGCTTTACGTGACGATATTGTGATTGGTTCTGATCAGAAAATACAGTTATTAAATGAATCATCTTCGCAAATTCCTGTATGGACGTATGATTCTGATTATGTTATAAATGATTTGGATGTGGGAGATATACAAATTGCGGTTAATTCATATGAAGAGATTGCATTTGTAACTGAATTTGGTTTATTTGTTTTATGGCCGAATGGAACGATTGCAAATAGTAGTACTGGAAATACTTATTCAAAAATTACGGTTGGTGAGGTCTCTTCAACACAGAGTGAAGATAAAAAAGATGATGATTCTGTTGATTCTATAAGTTGTATTGGGTGTTCTTCGGGTAATTATAGTCAAAGATTTGAGATACCATGGGATGTTAGTGGATTTTCAGGTACTTGTTATGTGAAGACACGGTTTAATTATAGGGGTTCAAAATCAGGAAATCTTACTGCGAGTCTTAATGGAACTGAGTATTCTGTGGATTCTGGACTTATATCTTATAATAATATTTTAAATTATTTACAGGATGATGGTACAATTGATGATTTAAATTGTATTGGTTGTTCTGAAGGAGAAAGTAAAATATCTTTTACGCTTTTGGATCTTGGACTTTCGGCATTATTTCCTGCAGATAATTGTTATGTTAGGACACGCCTTAATTATAATAATTCAAAATCAGGAAATCTGACATTTGTTTTAAATGGAACAACTTATGATGTTGATGAAAATCAGATAACAATGAAGGCAAATACTACGATTTATACGCAAGATGATATTATTGCGGATGGTCGGCAGTGTGTGGGTTGTCCGGGAACTGGAACGAATACAACTGAAGCTGTTTATACAATACCTTATGTTTTTGGAGATTTGTCTTTTAGTCAGTGTTTTTTGCAGACTGCTATTAATTATAAAACCTCAAATTCAAAGGATTTACAGTTTACGCTTAATGGTATAACTTATGATCTTAATGAATCAAAAGTAAATGTAAATAATAAATTGTTATATTATAATGGTACTAGTACTGCAACAGATATTGGGTGTGTTGGGTGTAATGGTACATATCAGCAAAAATTTAATTTATTTTATCCTATTTCATCACCGATTCCTGCAAATAATTGTTTTATTAGAACTGCTGTTAATTATGCGGGTTTTAAATCCGGGAACTTGACATTTACGCTTAATGGTAGTGTTCATAATATTAATGAATCTCTTATAACTACAACAAATATTTTGGAGTATTATGTTGATGATGGGTCTGCAGAAGAAAATATTGATTGTGTTGGTTGCGGTATTTTGAATAATACTAAGCAGCGTTTTAAAATAGGTTCTTTAAGTGAATTACAAACCAGTCCTAAAGGAAAGACGTGCTATGTGAAATATGGTATTTGTTATAATGGCACAAATATCGGAGATTTGGGTATGTATTTGTATCCAGGACCGAATTATTATGATATTAATGAAACAAAATTTACAACTGAATGTTCTTCTGGTTTTGATTGGGTATATGAGTCGGTTAATTGTAATGATGTTGATTTTGGTGCGTCATATTATCTTGACTTTAGATGTGTTGGTTGTAATTCGACGAGTAATTATAGAATTGTTGCGGATAATGGAACTAATCAGGGACTTTCATTATATGATTCGGGTGGTGGTTCTTTTGTATCGGTTCCAAAAAATTATCTTGTTAGATTTTATACTAATGACTCTTTAGATTATGATTTTGTGGATACAGAGCTTCCATGTTCGGATGTAAAAAATAATCGGAATATAACTTATTCTTGTAGTGGGTGTAATGACACAGAATATTATAATTTGCTTTTTGGTTCTGCATCAAATGGTAATACTTGGGAGTATAATGGTAGTGTTTGGGATGTTAAAAGTACGGATGTTCTTGTTCGTGCTGGTAGTGATGAATCATTAAATTATAATGTTGTAAATACGGAAGTTAATTGTGATGATTTAGGTATGTCTAAGAATGTTACGTATTATTGTGCAAATTGTGATGTTTTAGAACCGGATAATCATTATTATATGGTTTTGGATTCAAGTATTGGTGGAGGGTCTTCGTATTGGAAGAATGGTAGTGCGGAAAGTTTAAATTCTATTTTTGGGCAAGATTATATTGTTCGCGTAAAAACAGAATCACTTAATTCTGGATGGACAACAACGCAAGTTGGATGTGTAGATGTTGAATCTTCTGAAAATATTACATATCAGTGTCTTGACTGTTCCGGGGTAGATACGTATAATATATTTTCTGATACATCAACTGCCGGGAATACTTATGATGAGGCACAAACACTTATTTCTGGAAAAAATGTTATGGTGCGGTTATATTCAAATACATCACACAGATCTAATTGGGTTAGAACAGAAGTTGGATGTTCTGATTTGTCACAGAATTATAATATAACATATAATTGTAATGATTGTAATGATACTGATTATTATAATATAATGCAAGATTCAAGTACGAATGGTGATTCTTATAGTTCAATAAATAATGGAATTTCGTGGACTCAAGATACGACAAGAAATGTAATGACTCGTGTTGAACTTTTTGGTTCAAATGTTGGAGATGAAATTATTGTTTCAGAAACTACGTTGGTTCGTGTTTTTAATCCGTCTTTAGTGGAGCTTTGGAATTATGATGTGTCTTCTACGATATATGATATTGCTATTGGAGATATTACCGGGACATCTGAAAATGAAGTTCTTATAGGCACAATTGGTGGTTATTATATTATTGATTCTCTTGGTGCTCATCTTTATAATGATACAAGTAAATTTGTACGGGTTATTATTCCTGGAATGACGAGTAATGGTGGTCGATACGTGGTCGCTACAAATGATGGATATGTTACAGGGAAGACTTCTAGTCATATAAATGCATGGAATTATTATATTGGTTCTAGTAGCATAAAGGTAAAGACTATTTCTGTGGGCGATATTACTTTTGATACGGGAAATGAGATTGTAGTTGGACTTTCAAACGGAACATTAGTTGTTTTAAGTAGTACTGGTGTGCCTATAACATCATATGTATATGGTTCTGATATGCTTGATTCAGTTATTGGCGATACCCATATATATACGGGAAATGAAATTGGTGTTGTTTCAAGTAATAATTTCGGTTATGTTTTAAATTATAATTTTGCATCACAGAATCCGGCAATTGATGTCGGGGATGATGGTTCGGATGAGTGGAATTATACTGGAACTTTAAGAGAGATTACTACAGCGTATAATACGGCACTTAAGGATGCATTTAATACGGAGCTTTTAAGTTGTGTTGGACCTGATATGTGTAATGTAACGGTTGCATTTAAAATCCCGACATCAAGTGAGTTTAATATACAAAGACCTAAAATTACATTGCAGTATAATGCAACGGATGTTGTAACTTATGCTACTGAAAATTATTGGGCAAAAATTAATGGTGTGGTTGTTGATGAGAGTGTTTATTTTGGAGCTTTGAAAATAAGTTATACACCATCAATAATGCCTCTTTTTGTGGATTATATTGGTTCTACTGTGCTTGGTTCATTTTCAAATAGCATATTTAATCGAGAAATATGTAATCTTACGTTTGCTAATCCGAAGATGGCTTATATAGGATATATTGATGGGCAGACTGAAATTAAGAATGGATGTGGTAGGGGTTATTATATACCTACGATTTATTCAAGAGCAGATGATTAT
>WSZW01000038.1 GCA_013139905.1 archaeon | reverse complement strand
TTTGGAGTTAAATATGGGCGTAAGGTTCCAAAAAATTATTAACGATACTTATAAAATTGGAGATATGTTTCTCGATAACGATGGACAAATATATTCTATTTTAGAGATAGTACAAACTTCATGTAATAGTAAATGTAAATTTAATAATATTAAATATAGATGTGATGGAACAAGATTAAATATAGGTTCTCTTTATTTAAGATGTCCATTTAGACGATATGGTACTCCAAATAATTTAGTAGGTATTCCAGCCAAAGCGACAAATGTGAGATGGTAAGAATATTATGTACCTTAAAAATTTGGAAGATTTAGAAGAAATAATGGATGCTTTAGAAAATACTGATGGAGTATTTTCAGCAATAGTTATTAATAACAAAAAAGTTAAATTATTTTTAGAAAAATATAAAATAATTGAAACTGGAAATAGTGGTTCGTCTGCAAAAGGAATAAATTATGATTTTGTCAGAAATATCTTTACAGATATTTTTTATGAATTATTAGAAGAGGAATAATGAGCGTAATTTCAAAATATATAACATTTGATGAATTTTTAAATGAAACATATAATGTTAATAAAATATATATGGATACACAATTAAATACATGTATAATTTTTGAACATGTACCAAATTATTGTAAGGCTCCGTGTAAACATATCGTTAATGGTATTCAATGCAATGGAACTCCTATTAGAATAAAAAGCATTTCTAATCCTAATGACGAAGGACATATAATATGTTCACTTCCAAGCGAATATGAATATAAAAATAGATTTATACCTATCGAATCTAGTAACAATAGATGGTAAAATATTTAGGAGAAAATAATGGCAAATGATGTAAATGCCGCAATAGAAGCCGTACAAAATAAAAAATTAATGGAAGAATTAAATTTAAATTTCAATGAACTTGAAGTATTTAAATTAGAACGCGATATATATAAACCAACTTTATATGATGTTCATAAATTTTTGGATGAAACTGTTGTTGGAGAATATGAAACACGAATGAGTATTTTTTCAACCTTTATATTAAGTAAAATTTCAACATTTGTATCAGGATTATCCGCAGGAGGAAAAACTACTGTTCTAGATGCTGTATGTGATACCTTAATGCCAGGAGATTCATTAATAATTAATGCTCAATCTGATAAAGCAATATTTGAAATGGAACGCGAAATTAAAGAGGCAACCCATATTACATTTCTTGAACTAAATAAAGTTAATCCGATGATTATAGAAATTGTAAAAAGTTTTGCTGAAAATAAAAAATATGAATATAAACGGGCACGTATACAGGGTGGAAATAAAACATTTATACTGGAGCCGCGCGCGGTGGCGTTCACAAGAGCGGATGAGTCAGCTGCTCAATTTCCAATCAGTGATGAGTTGATGAGTAGAATGGTAGAGTTATGTGTTGATGGTTCAGAAGAACAAACAATAGATATTTTGAATAAAAAAGCAGATGTGTTTTCAAATCCATTTGAACAGACAATATTAAATAATATTCAAAGAGCGAATTTAAAATATCATATATCAAATATACCAGAGTATACTCATATAATTAATATATCAGCTGCATCGCTGATAAAATTTATACCAACTACATTTGTCACTAGTCGTAGAGATTTTGTAAAATATATTAATAATATTGATGGTATAACTCGATTTCATTATAAAGATAGAATCGATGTCAATATACAAGGTGTACGTGTATTATTTAGTACACCAGAAGATATATTTTTAAATCATTTAATATTCGGAGAAAATTTAATAGCATCCGCAATACGATGTTCTGAACTTGAAAAAAATATTATATCAATATTACCTGGAAATGGAGCTAATAAATCTCAAATACAATCTGCTTTACGAAATCATACTATAAATTTAACATTAACTACAGTTGAAACGCATTTAAAATCTTTAGTAGATATTGGTTATTTAACAGTGGAATTACAAGGTCGAAATAATATATATAGTGTATCAGATTTTTATAAAAGTTTTGATGTACAATTAGATATGCAATATATAATAGATAAGACTATTGAAAATATAAAGTCGGCTTCTGTATATAATGATATAAGTGATGAATATATTGATAAATTTTGTAATAAGGATGCAATGATAATTCAACATCCTTTTGATGCAAGTAAAATTAATATGTTAGATTATGAATTTAATTCGGTATTAGTTACTAATACAGATTCGCAATTAGAACCTACGGAAGACGAAATATGGAGTAAATATGTCTGAATTAAATATTAATACAATGCGTGATTTTTTAAATTCTAATATAAAGGATAATATACACATTCAAGCTATTCATAATCCATTTTCAGATATAGAATTTGAATTACAATTAAAATTTAATATTAGATTTAAAGCTTCGCGTCAAGCTATGAATAATGATCCTGAAATACTTAAATATATGACTGAAAATGCTGAATATGAACTTACTAGAAAAGTACAAGAAATTGCATTAAAAATGTTACCAGAACCCCTTTTAACTCAAATATACGGTCAAAATATAATACTAAGTCCATTTTATCCAGATGGATCTATAATAATGCATCCTTCAACTTATAATTTTTTACTATCTGATCGACATATTCCTATAGAACCTATACAAAGAAATGTAAATAAATCTAATTGCAGGTGGTAATTAAATGACTAATTTTAAAGATGTAAACGTATTTGGTTTAGAAGCAAAAGTTGTAGATTATAGAATTTCTGAAAATCCAGACGGCTTCGATTATAAATATGATATGAGACATAACGATTCGAATTGGGTTGATCCTGTAACTATTGAAAAACGTGTAATAGTTAATTTTTGCGGTTCTATATTTTTTAAAAAAGAATTAATGTTTAGTAATAACTGTAGAGATTATATAGAATTACATGAAGATGATGTATATAATATTATACAAGCATTGAATTAGGAAAATTTATGTTAATAAAATCTAGAAATATTCCAAATGCATATGATACCCTTTTACGTAAAGTATGGATAGAAGGTCACTATATAATTGATCAGCGAGGAAATCAAATAAAAGAAGTAGAAGATGTTATGATATCTATAGATATTAATAATATAACATTTCCAAACTTTGGTCCAACCACTAAACGATTTGGAGATGATTTTGCCGAAGGATTAATATCAGATAGTATTGCATACAGTAAAGGAAAAGTATTTGAATATGCATATGGAGAACGAATTCGAACTGGTAATGCA
>WSZW01000003.1 GCA_013139905.1 archaeon | reverse complement strand
GAAGAATGTTGAATCGGTATTGGGTGGGTTCGTTTTTCTAGAAGATAAATACAAAGAACTTGCTGAAGAATATAATATGCGTTGTAATTAATCGGAGCCCCGGGCGAGATTTGAATCGTCAGTAATTATAAATATATTTAATTGCTAGTAAAGTTTGATTGTTATGGAGTATACTATAGATCAGATACTTGAGATGAAAGGAAGCGCATTTTTAACAAAAGATATGAGGGGAACGGTTCTTGTTTATGCTCCAAATCACATAAAAACGTTATATCGCGTAAAGGGTATATTTGGTCCTCATTCCGAAGGGATTGATATCAGCATTAATGACTCGTTAAAAAATACAGACAAACAATTAAAAAAACCATATAATTTTGCAATAACTAACCAGATGGGATATAACGAACCAAAAGAAATACTATGTATTGTATATGATGATAAAATGGTTAAACAAGGGGATGCGATTATTGAAATGCTTTATCCAATATTCAATAAATTTGACACTCCGCTCCAACATAAAAAAAATAGAACGCCCGCTCCAATATTCAATAATATTAAATTCTCCGACGAGATATTAGGTTCTCTTGTTGAAGAATATAATGCAATAAAAGAATAAAACTTGTAATTTCTTAATTATTCTGTTTTTTACGATACAATCAGCACCAGACTTAGTATCATGCCGATTATTGCTGTTACTTTTTTTGCCAGGTGCTTTTCGTGAAACAATAATCCGCCGAAAAGGGAAGAAAATAATGTTGAACTTCTTCTAATTGGAATTATTAAACTAACAAGACTTGTTGGAATTGCTATTGAAAATAATATGAGAAAATTTGAGATTATTGAAAATACGGCAACAAAAAATACCGGGACGGTTGCTATTTTTTTAACAACTAGCATTGGATTTGTTATTTTTTTTATGTTAAAAAATACCATAGCAGATAAAATAAAAATGGATGTAAAAAACATGTTAGAATAAACATCGACGCTTGTAAGTATTATTTTGTCAAAAATTGCTGCAAAACTCATAAGTATTAGCATTACGAAAGTTGATATGAAAAAGGATTTGTCTTTTGAAATAATATCTTTAAAATGCGTTTTATGTGGATTTTTTTTGTTGTGGTGGTGTGTTATTGTTTCTAGATAATATGTGCTTAAAATCATTAGAAATATTCCAATAACCTGAATACCACTTAATAACTCGGATAAAAAGATAAAAGAGAATACCAACAATACCATTGGACTTAGATTTAAAAGCGGGCTTACGGATGATATTTCATATTTTTTCAGCATTGAAAAATAAATAATTGTTACACCACCAACAGTTGCAGCTTTTAGAAAATATAACAATCCCAAATCAGCAAAAGAACTAAAATTAACTTTAGATACTAAAAAGATGCTTAAAAATGAAAATAACAAAAAATATTCTCCAAACAACAGTTGTTTTGGGTTTGTGCTGTCAGACAACCACTTTTTTGCGGCAATGTCTTTTAACGCGAAAAATACGGCAGACAATAATGCCAAAATAAACCATAGTTGTAACATAATGAAATGTTAGAATAATTAGATTAATAAAGCGACTCATAATGTAATGGAGCCTCGGGAGGGATTCGAACCCTCGACCGCGAGATGTCTTGAAGGCGTGAGTTAACTCGCGATTCAGCCTTATACGAGTTACGCGCTTATACAAGTCTCGCGCTCCACCGAGCTGAGCTACCGAGGCACAAAAACGATTACGATAAACAACAATAGAATAAAAACTTTAAATATATTTATTTTTTGAATATACAAAAACGTTTATTTTTTTGGTTTTTCTTTTTTTAGTTTGGCTATTACAAACTTTGCACCGCAATTATCGCAATTAGGTCTATATGGCTTTTTTGCAAATTCCTGTTTTTTTTCGTTTACAGTTCCACATTCCGGACAAGTTAAAATCATTCTAAATATTTCTTCGCCTTTATTTCGCCACATGATTATTTTGCCTTTTTTTTCGCCGGCTTTATTCTCTAAAAGCCTATTTGTAAAATAAGATGTATTGTCTAAATCAGGATAAGTTACCATTTTTAATCACACTCATAATAATTATTTAAAATTCTATATAGTTATACGGAATTGATACTTTTTAAAGATACATGGTTGATGATTTTAGTTATACAATAAAATCGTATTTTCTTTATATACTACTACAACCAAAATATAATTGATTATATGGAACAATACGACGATGAAACGTTAAAACAGCTAGATTCTTGGTTTTTAGAACAAAAAGAAAAAGGATTTACAATCGAACAAATAAAACAATCTATGATTGAAAATGGATACGATGCCAAATTTAGCGAACAATTTGTTGCAAAAAAAACGGGTGTAGAACCAACAACCGTTGATGTTTCTAATAATCAAATAAATGATGATGATAATTCTAGTCAAACTGCTAAAACGACTACCACAGAATCAAAAACAAATGAATGGCAAACAAAAACTAGTGAAACTACCACAGAAACATTAAGCGAAGCTCAAAAACAGGAAAATTTTAAAAATTATTCGTATTTTAACAAAGTAAAACTAATAATTACAAAACCAAAACAATTTTTTGATGAAATGCCTCAGGAAGGTGGATATAAGGAACCACTTTTATTTGCAACTATTAATTATTTTTTAATTATCATGCTAACTATTGGATTTGGTTTTCTAACATACAAAGAGCAAATAACAGAATTCATTAATGCGTTTGAAACTAGCATGATTAATACCTATGCAATAATATCAGGATTAATTATAGTTGGATGGATATTATATATAATCTTTAACATCATAATTAGTGGAACAATTACTCAAATATTTTTTAAATTATTTAAAGGAAAAGGAAGCAGACAAGCTACGATACGTGTAATTTCTTATCTTTCTGCAATTGGAATTTTAGCAACTGTACCAGTCATAGGAAGTATTATTGGATTATACGCCGTATATGTTGCATTAATAGGATATTCTAAAATTCACGAAGTCTCGATTGCAAAAGCAATTGGTGTTTTGATTGTACAAATAATTGTTATTCTAATAATATTTATCATTATTATGGTGATTATCGCATATATAGCATATGATTGGATACAAAATAGCATGAATGCTTTCATGAACGTACCATCATATCCATAACCAAAATATAAAAATAAGTATAGATTATAAGTAATTATGCAACCATATTCAATCCGAATAAAAGATGATTTTGATTTAGAGAAAATACTTAAATACAAGCCGTTTTTCTTTTTCTTTTCAAATGAACCAACGCGCACGATTTTGCATAATGGCAAACCATTAAGATTGGATTTCACACAAAAAAGAGATAAACTAGAAATTTTGTTTGATAGAAAAATTGATAACTTAGAACAACAACAAATCATCAAGCGCATTTCTTTTTGTTTTGGCGCTAAGGAAAATTTATCTGATTTTTATACGATGGCGCAAAATGATACGGTTTTGAAAGAGTTTAGCGAACAAATATATGGAAACCGGCTTTTATCCGCATATACGGATTTCGAGGCATTGGTGTCAATTGTCGCGTCGCAAAATGTGACGTTTTTACAATATAAGAAAATGGTTGGAAATATCGTTGAATTGTTGGGCGATGGCGTTTATTTTCCAAGTACAACAGAAATACTTCAAAAAAAAGAACTATTGAAAAGTTGCGGTCTTGGATATCGAACCAAATTCATTGAAGCTATTGCAGACCATATGAAATTTAAAAAACAGGCAGAGGTTGATTCTCTTTACTCAGTAAATGGTATTGGTCCTTATTCTCTTGATATATTTAGATTATTTCAATTAAGAGATTACAATAATTTTTACGTGGATGTTTTAACAAAAAAAATATTTAAAGAAAATTACGGATTTGATTGGAAAACCGATAAAGATGTGCGTAATTTTGCAAAACAAAAATTTGGTAAATTCCAGGGGTTGGCAGAAATATACTTGCAAAAATTCTTGAATGATAATTAAATTATTTCTGCAATTTTCATTCTTCTTTTTATCATACCCAAAATACTATTAAATCTGCCACCGGAAAACTTTAAGTAAAATTTTGTGATTCTTTCTGAAAACGTGTTTTCATAAGGTCCTTTTCTAAAAAGTGCGTTTTTTATAGATATTATGCCGAAAAGATGAAGTAAATTTTCAAGAGACTCGTTTGTTTTTTTATGTTTTAAATGATGGTATTGCTCGATGGGGAATATATCATAAAACTCTTTTTTTGTTAGTCCTTTGGTTTTGCCTGATTTTGTGGATTTAATTTGATTATATTTTTTAATATTTTTTTCAACATGTTCAAAAAAAGTCATGATTCCTTTTTCATCATTAAATGCTTTTTCACAATCCGGATGAAGTACATATTTCGTGCCAATTTTATGATACCCCAGTGGAACTTTCAGTTGTAATTCTACTGTGCCGCCATCTTCTAATTTTGTTTTTTTCTTTAATTTTTCCGGCTTAATATCATCGTTTTCAAATTTATGTTTTATTCCAAGCATTTCATCTATGTATATTTCAAGGTCTTCTTTTATGCATTCAAGTTCTAAAAGTTTTACAAGCATAGCATTTTTACTAAAAACATACATACATACATTAAAATCCCCATCTTCTATTTCCGCTCCGGATGCAAATTTCATATTCATTTTTGTAAGATCTATTATTGAAAATGTAAAATATACTTTGTTTGAATCAAAACCTTGTGATGCTTCAACGCTTTTTGCTTTTTGTTCAATCCATTCTTTTGTAATCCATGGATATTTACAAACAAGACCTGTATCATAATTATATATAAGATTTTCCTGTGCCCATTCATCTAACGTTTCAAGTTTATTCATGGCTTCTAATTCTCTTGGATAAAGCCTATCGTCCGGAATCATCATGTTTTTCCAAACCCAGGTGATTAAATTATTTATGGATGTGGCACCGCCTTGAGAATGCGTGAATTTAGTACTTAAATCTTTTCTCCCACTAGCAGTATCAGACATCTCTTTTATCATACGATGACGCGAAATTATCGGTCTTAACCAGTCCTTATATTCATCCAATGTTTTTTCTCTGCTATTTATTAGTTGATTTACCCGACCAAGACGCCGTTCAACTGTACTTCTGAAAATATCAAGCCACTGATTGTATGCGTTAAACTTTGTTTCAAGCATCTTGCGCTCAACATTTGGCAACTTACACAAATCTCCGGTTTTTATATCGTCTAGAAAATTCATACGATAAAAATCATCAACGATTGTAGGCATTATGTTGTTGTTTCTCATAAATGCCAATGATAGTCTGCCTGCTCCCTGACCGGATCCACCTACATGAAAATCAACCTGATCTACAAAAACGCTTTTGAGTCTCAAATTTGCTTCTTTTTGCTTGACTGAATTGGTATCATCTTTTAGTGCTTTTAAATAATTATGAAATTCGTCGTATTTTCTCTTATCGTGCTCTATTAGTTCTAAATCCGCAACTGATTGAGAAATACCGGCCATTCCTTGTTTTATCTTACCTTCTAATTGTTCTTTTTGTGCTGTAACTAACTGATAATACTGCTGATGTACGGGATTTACCTCAATTACTTCTCTTGGTTTTGCAAGTATCCAATTATCTTTTGGAAGTTCAAATGTAAGTCCGTAATAAATACCCATAACTCCGCCAGGTTGGGTTGTTGGGTTAAGAAGAACGTTTCTCTGGTCTTCTGCTTGTATAATCATACAAGGACCTAAATTATTACCACCAAAAGAATTAGGTCCATGCCCAGTTGTTTCTTTTAGTTTATCATCATCCAATACAAATTTACCCATAATATAATTTTAGGTTTAGGTTATATATTAAATTTACGAAATATTTTTTGATTTTTCGATTTTTATAGCATTAAATTATTAGAATATAAGAATGCAAAATACAAAATAATTGTTAAATGTATCAAAAAATATATATAATACTTAAAACATGAACCAATAAAGTCCTAATACGAGCATAACGATGCCAAAAAGAATACCTGCAATGGCCATATCGCCACCTTGGTGATCATTAGATGCCGGAAATTTAAATACTAACCAAAAACCGAAAGCACTTAAAATAAAGCCGTAAATTTTACGTTTTACAACTTCGACCGGAATATATGAAAATATAAGTGAAAAACCGCCAAAAACAAAAATACTTCCAATTATTAGAATTACATAAAGATTTTTATCAGTAACATCATCCCTATCTACGATTTTATATAGCATTACAACGCCTAATGCTATAATTATTCCTGCAAACAACACTAATAAATCCATAATTATTACCTTTACTTATGATAATATATAATCAACAGGACTATAAAAAGTTTATATATCATCAATACACATAATTTATTTAGTAATTAAAATTTATTAGAATTATAATGGATGCGATAATTTATGGTATGGGCACGAACTAAACTTACAATACTTGATAATATTTTTGAACCTCAAAAAGATTTACTTATGAATTTTACAGGACCACATACAGAAAGACTATATAATAAAATATATGCCGCACTAAAAGAGGTTTTTGAAGTCCCAGACAGCAAAATACAAGAAATGTTTTATACATGGGAGACAGTTGGTGGTGGCGATAAATTCAAAATTCGCTGGAGACTTATTCGAGATTATGATATTTACAGTTATCTACGTTTAGATGTTGTTTTGTCAGGGTCGGCTAAAGATGGTCAGGGTCATGCTTCCATTATTCTAAAACCTAGATTTGTAACCGAATACCCGCAAGATACAATAATACAACAATCGATTGTATATGAAATGGTTAGACGCTTCTGGCATACTGTTTTTTATCACCGAAAAAGAATGGAATGGTTCGAAGAATCAAGACATTTATCGATTCAATACCAAACTAAAATAAAACAATACTTTG
The DNA here is from genome assembly GCA_013139905.1 of archaeon. GTDB lineage: Archaea > EX4484-52 > EX4484-52 > EX4484-52 > B79-G9 > GLR112. The sequence continues at coordinate 5,063 of WSZW01000003.1, read as the reverse complement.
AAGAGTTGAGAAATAATGGAGTCTAAAAAATTAGAATATAAAGATGAACTTATAGCCGGCCAAGATATAATCGCAATAAAGTTCAAAGGAAACGACCCTCTTGGAAAAGTAATGCGTTCAATAGAAGGTATTGTAAGACAAACTCTTGAAATCGATTCTCCTAAATTTTTTGAAAGGTATATTGGCTGGGATATGACTGATGGCACATTTAAGGCTAAATGGGAAGCATTTAAACCGGGAGATCGCTGGACTAAAATGAATATCACCATTATTTGTTGGGGTGAACAAAGCTTAAAAGATAAAAATGGATGGATGAGCTTAAAAATATCGGCCACCATTGAAACAAAAGTATATTACCATCATAGCATACAAAAAAGCCTTTGGTGGACCTACGCTTATTCTTTTTACAACAGACACAGACGAAAACTATGGGAACAATATAGAGATTACGTCTATGAAATAGAAGAGAGAATACGAGAAGAACTTGGAATTTCCAGAAAAAACCAACATCAAGTACATGCTTCGGGTTAAACTCAATAGAATGCGTTAAATTATAAATGTTATGTCGTTATTATTTGAATAACTCATAACAATATTTCGTCTTCGTCAAGTTTCTTTTGGGTTTCAGCATCGCTTTTTTGTACCGTTATTTTGTCAGGACTTAAATCTACAAAAAAGCCGTCTTTTCCCATTAATTCGACAACTTTATCTTTTTCTTTATAATACATAGAAATATAATGGGCTACTTCCTTGAAACCATGAATCTTTTTTTCAAGCATCCAATCCATCATACGGGTTCTTGTTTTTATTTCATCATCTATTTTTGCTAAAGGTACGCCATATTCCATACTTATTTTTTCCAAAATATAACTATGATGTCTTTCATGCCGATCAAATACAGGAGACCAGGTAAAACTCAATATTGAATGAGATTTTCCGGTATTTGCATCAACACTTTCTATTTCTGCTACTTCTTTTAAACGTCTTGCACTTTTTCCGCACTGTGAAGCGTGAGTTATTACAAGAACTATGTCCAGAGACTCTATAAGTGTTGGTGGAAGACTGATTGGTGGTGTTTCCATTCGCTTTATTATATCGTCCACAGAACCTCCGTGTATGGTTCCAATTGATGGGTGACCTGATGCCATACCCTGGAAAAGAACCGCTGCTTCTTTACCACGAACTTCACCAACGATTACGTAATCCGGGTTTTGTCTGAATGATTCTTTTAATAAATCAAACATGGTTACTTCCCCGTATTTTGTGCCTGAACTTGTAACTGTTCCAAAACCAGAACGAGAAACTGAAGGAATCCAATTTTCGTGAGTAAGATTTATTTCTCTTGTATCTTCAATAGATACTATTTTATCTTGTGGAGGAATAAAGGATACAATAGAATTTAATAAAGAAGTTTTACCCGCACCAGTCCCACCACAAATTAATATATTGGATTTATGCTCCATCGCATACCACAAATAAGCCATAATTTCTGAAGAAACAGTTTTATTGCGTATGATTTCAATAGCACTGTATGGAATATCTCTGAATTTACGCATAGAATACGTTGGACCGTTTGTAGTTATGTCGTTTGACATTGTAGCATTAATTCTTGAACCATCCGGAAGTGAACCATCCAATATGGGCTCAGCATAGGATATGTATCGTCCACATCGCTCTGCTAACTTTACGACAAAATCTTCAAGTTCTTTCGGGTCAGAATATTTTATTGATGTTTTTATATTTCCATATTTTTTATGAGTTACGTATAATGGAATATCGACACCATCGCAACCGATATCTTCTATGTAACTATCAAACATAAGAGGCTCTATTCTATTTAATCCTACAAAATTCACATATACATAATACATGACACGCGTATATTGACCGGGTTTAAATTTTAAACCATATTCTTCGATAATTTCCAACGTTTTCTTTTGAATATAATCTATTAATTCGGATTTTTTTTTCAGTGTTGTTAAATCTTTTTCAAGAACTTTAGATAGTCCTTCTTCTATTTTTAAAACCAATTCTTTTTCTACTGTATCTAGTTCTGGTTGAATTATGGAATAAATTATTTCTTTATCTTCGTCACTCCAATATAGATGTGCATAGGTAAATGGTGGGATTAGTGGATATTTGACGTCTAATTCTTCCATAGATTTTATGTTTGGAATTAGTACTACTTTTTTAGGCATGCCTATTCTAAAACGTTTAACTTCTTCTTTGAATTCAAATTCATATTCTTTTTCTTCGTCGACTTTTCTTCTAAGCCAGCCTCGTAATTTTGACATAATAACACCTAATTTTTAGGAATTTTAAATTGATCTTTTTTCAAGATGCCTTAAAATCTCCAATATTTGTTCGTTTTGGGAACGCAATGTTCGCACTTCTAATAATAAAGACTCCATTCGTCTTGTTGTGGGCGTTTCTGTAGGAGACGGACCCATATCAATTGGTTCTGGTTCGCTAAATTGTTGTGGATTTGATTGAATTTGTTGATTTTGAAAATTATTATTGTCGATTGGTTGTTGCATTGGTTGATTATTATGTGCATTCATATTTTGCTGTGGTTGCATTGGATTTTGCGTATTTAAGGGGGTGGGCATTTGGGGTGCGGCAACGGATAAATGAGGATCGTCCATTTTTGTTGGGTCTGATATGCGTAAATCATTGTTGGATGGTATTTGCGAATAATCGGGAACTTGTTGTTGATTTTCAGGATTAAAATCAGATCCGATCATTTCTTGTTGTTGATTTGGATTAATTGGTTGTTGGGCATTTGTGTTGGCACGTTCATGAAAATATGAATCGCTCATGCCAAATTGATTTGTTTGGTTGGGTGAGTTTTTACTTGCATCCAATACTTTTTTTGAATATGAATCAGAATTATTGGTTTCTGTAGTATTATTTTGGCTAAAAGCGGCATCAATTTCTTGATCTATGCTTTTCCCCTGAAGCTTTTCTTTGATATTTCCAAACATTCCCATAAAAAATACCCGTAAAGTATATAACCTAAGTTATGATATATTATTTATAACGTAGTATATATTGTTTAGTGTTTTTTATGGCAGATACATTCATATCAAGATTGTTTAGCGGAAAAAAAGAAAAAAAGAGTAGTGATAGTTCTGTTAATGAGATACCTCAAGAGATTAAAAAGCCCATCGCATTTACAGGTCCTGCTGCAATACATAATCCCGATATTAGATGGGATATGCAAAATAAACCTATAGATTATATTTTAGGGGCTAGTCCTGGTTTTGCACAATTTGCTCAAGGCGATGAAAAACTTACAACAACGGGATTAGGTCGAAAGATTGCAAAGGCATCACGTATGGGTTTTGATTTTGCGATGATTGATTTTGAAGCATTATCTGAAATGTACGAACCTGAATTGATGGAACTTATAAACCGCATTAAAGAATCTCAAGGAAATGAACATACAGGCACGCATTTTGAAATTGGGCTGCATTTGCCAACGGACATGGATTTGTGTATCGCAAACGCGTTTCAATGGAAACAGATGCAAGAAAAATTAATCCGGGGAGCTTATTCGGCAGCAGCACTTGTTAAATCCAGATTTTATCTTTTTCATACATCATCAAACATACGACCACATGTAACATTTAAGGTTGGACAACAGGAACCAAGAGTAGCCCAAGTTTCCCATGATGGTGTGAATCTTGGAATGTTTATGACCAGAGTTGATGGATTAGAAAATGAACTATATATAGACCCAAAATACGCAAATAAAGGTTCAGTATCAATTGAAATAACGCCAGACGGTAATAAATGGGAAGGTATGGCTGACTGGTTTAAAGCAAAATACATCAGTGTTCTTTTTAATGTTCTTGGTGCTGCTGGAGACCCAACACTTATAAGCGATCTTGAAACCAGGATGGCGAAGAATGAAATTAGCGGATTAGCCGACGGTAAACAAAAAATTCAAGATGAAGTCAATGAATTGAAAAAAAATGCATGGAATATCGTTAAAACAGAACAGATTGGACAACATGAAAAAGACATACAGCTACGCACATCACAGATTAATGAATTAAACGAAGAATTAAAAACAGAAAATGAACCAGGTAAAAGAAACCAAACAAAATCAAATATTGAGGGTCTAAAAAAATACATAGAAAAACTTAAAGGCGAACAGAAACAAATGCAAAAAGCAGGACAATTAGAAGATTTAGAACTTAATGTAGAGAATCTTGGTGCAATTGATTATACCCTTATTCAAAAATTAAAATTATTATTAGAGGTAAGACTTAATGGAGGAAAAATACACCCAAATATAGAAGCCACTGAAATATACCAACGCTATATGAAATTAGCAAAAATAAGGGCGACATTTGAACATTATGATTTTGACCAAATATTTGAATTTTGGAAAACTCACGGTTCTGAATGTGAAGAGCGAGTATCTTACCATGTAATTGCTAAGTATATGTGGCTTACAAAAGATCCATTTTGGAACGATATTGTTGGCATAAAATATGATCCGGATAAGATTCTAAAATTTGCTGACGAAGATAAAGAATATTATCCAAAAGACGAATCGGGTAAAAAAATAGAAAATTTGGTAAACAATCTAATTACTGCGGTTGCTTGTAAATATATTGAAGGACATCTATTTACAACAAACCATACCAGAAATATGAATTCATTGCCAGAGCAAAGAATCATAGATCATGTAAAAACAGTAAAAGAAATGATTGCAGGACAGCAAGACTGTGAAAAAGCAACATCGGTTTATTGGTACACGAGATTTAACAAAATACAAATTTATATTGAAACTGCAATGCCTCCGCAAGGTCAGGAAGGACAGCTTAGAATTATGAATGCTAATGATCATGTTAGGCTTGCAAAACACTTAGATGATGGAAAATACACATCATATACGATGGATTTTGAACATTTAATGGATAATTTTATTGATCCGGGAACTGATATTGCGACATTAGTGGATGGAGATGCGAAATATATTACTATGTTACATGTAAATGCACCGCGTCCTGTTATGGGAGCGCACGCACCGCTAGATACGATATCCAATG